>JBOFUF010000170.1:0-7590 GCA_051652445.1 Shewanella sp. | reverse complement strand
TAACACTATGCCACTGAAACCAGCAAATAATGCCTGAAAACAACGCAAGACTAATTACAGGTAACAGTAGCAATGTCATCAAAGGTGCTACAAACCACATAAGCAGATCCTTTACTTAGCGCTATATTCATCGGCACTTGCCGATTCACCTTTATTTTCAGCGTTTAAGCTAAGTTGACTGTTGAAGTCATAAATACTTTCAGCCAGTTGTGTTTGCAATGACATCACAAATTCACGCTTTACACTGACGAACAATTCCTGTGTCTGCGCAGTTAATGTTTGCTCAATAGTTCCCACAACATCTGATATTGGTGCGGCTTCTGCGTGTGCTGCAACGCTACCGACTAACGCGCCTAATAACACACTCATTTGTACTGATTTTTTAATGGTTAACGTAAACATGATGGCATCCCTTTCGATTAATTAACTTGACGAAAGGAGTATTACAAACTGCGTGCCAACTTATAAAAATAATTTTAAGAAACTGATTTAAATCATTTAAAAATAGTTGGCCCGAAAAAGATGAACAATAGGAATAGATTAAAAAATAACAAGTGGTGAAAAAAACGACTCTCGTTAGTAAATTTCACCATCTTTTAAGTTGAGTGGACATTACGCTACAACTTCGGCCTGAATAGCCTGAAAAGCCTGTTTTACCACTTCTATCCCAGCGCCGTTTTTATGGGCATTTTCGCTCAAATAACGACGCCACGCACGGGCACCTGGCAAGCCTTGAAATAAACCTATCATATGCCGAGTAATATGATTGAGCCTGCCACCGGACCGCAAATGTGCTTCGATATAAGGCAGCATAGCCTCAATCACAGCCTCACGGCTGATCACCGCCTTTGGGCTACCACACAATATTTGGTCCACTTGCGCCAGTATATAAGGATTCTGATAAGCCTCGCGCCCCATCATCACCCCATCAAGCTGCGCCAAATGGAGTTGCGCTTGCTCGAGTGTCGTCACGCCGCCATTGATACCGATATTGAGCGCAGGATAATCACGCTTAAGCTGATACACACGCTCATAATCGAGCGGCGGGATTTCGCGATTCTCTTTTGGGCTTAACCCTTGAAGCCACGCCTTGCGGGCATGAATCGTAAAATCGGTACAGCCTTTGGCACTCACGACATCGATAAACTGGCTTAAAAACGCATAACTATCTTGATCATCAATCCCAATACGTGTCTTCACCGTAATTGGAATATCAACCACTTGCTTCATAGCGTCCACGCATTGCGCCACTAATTCAGGTTCTGCCATCAAACACGCACCAAAGCGACCATTCTGGACACGATCGGAAGGACAACCCACATTGAGATTCACTTCATCGTAACCACGCTCAGCCGCCAATTTCGCGCAACGAGCCAAATCTAAGGGATTAGATCCACCTAACTGCAACGCCAAAGGATGCTCTTCTTGGTTATAAGCCAAGTAATCACCGCGGCCATGCAATATCGCCCCTGTGGTCACCATTTCCGTATACAACAATGTATTCGCCGACATTAAACGCGCAAAATAACGGTAGTGGCGATCCGTCCAATCCAGCATGGGCGCAATGGAAAAGGTTCTGTCGAGGGTTTTAGGCGCTACACCTTGGTGCTGCTGGGTTTTATCTAAATTCATTATGTTCCGACTAAATAATATTCTTACTGACTATTTTTACACGTTTAAGCTGTTCTACCTTGCTCGTTGAAACCAATAGGGAACAACAACGGCTTGGACGCAGCAGATTGAAAAACATCATAAATAGCGTTATTTCGCATTCAAAAAGGTGAAAAAACTGACAGGATCACTCACCATCGATGTTTTGTCCTCTACGAGAAGTAAACGGCGAAAAAAAACGCCAAAGCATTATACACAGAGCAAGGTGCCATTACCAAACACCAACTGACCAGCCCTGCCACATCAACGGGATTGAAATCGATATTATGCACGGTTCTTTATCCGCGTGTTCAGGCCCTTTACATCCAGATTATTCGCAGGTCTCCATTGATGACAATAGCAGGCCACCAGCTGCAAGGCTGGGGCATTTGTCCGTCTTTTAACGCAGCGAGTGCAGCGACTTTGGCCAAGCCGACGCCGAAGCTTGAGAACGCCGGTTTCTAGAAATAAATCCCTAAAGTGCATAGCTAAAGCGACAAGCCCAGATGCTGCAGTTATAACGATGGCTATTTCACTGAATTAAAATAAAAAATCTACTTTATTTAGTACACAAGCGCGAGTTACAACCTGTTATATCAAGCTGTAGATGTAGTAGAGTTTGACTTAGGACAACCGAAGTCATGAGGCTGACATACGACATTAAAACGAGCGCGCTATTTTAACTCGTCTTTAAGCTGCGCAATCTGCCGATCGATAGATGTCACCAGCGTGTCGGCCTCCTGAGTAGCAGCGACTTGTTCCTGCGCTAAACTTTGCTGCCAGGTTGCACCGGCTAGGTTATTATTCGCATACTGCCGACTTTCGCGCAGATTACGTAAGCGTTGATCGCGTTCGACAATCACTCGTTTACGCTCACCCTCAAGCCGAGCGATCTCACGCATAATGCGTTGCTTTTCGATATAGGCACTGATTTCTTTTTTCTTATCAGAAGTCGCGTTTGAACTCACGCTTGATTGAGGAATGCTGTCAGTGCTTTTTATCACGCTACCAACCCCACTTAAATCAACTGGCTTGCTCGTTTCATCACAGGGATCGGCTTGGTACTTTCCGTCAGCACATTGATAGACTTCGCCAGAGGCCGAAAAAGTAGGACCGCTCGTTAACATCAGCGCCAGTAGTATTAAAGATTTTCTAGCCATAGATCACCTCGATGTTGTTAAGCACCACAGTATCACAAAGCAAAAGTACAAAAGACGCAACATCATCGATATCAGAGAGCCAAATCATCATCATTTTTTTAGTCGTTATCGCAGCCATAAACTGAGAGTCACCGCATAAAAAGGCTAAAAAACTTTGCAGCATCGGCACTCATGTGCCACTACGAATGGGGCTAATTCTACCGATATAGTGCTGTGTGGTATTTTTGTGAGGCCAAAATATAGGATAAGTATATCTTTACATTTGCCTCACATTTATAGCTGTTTCATCTAAGCTGATACAGTGTGGTCAACATTGCTGTCGATCAGTCACTTTTCTAATAACCTTAAGTATTGCCATTATTCTATGGTCTAGGCTGAAAATAGGACAAACTTAAGCATGAACGTTAATTTTATTAATCCTTTCCTCCAGTCTCTACTCAATGTCATTTCCACCATGGCGAGCATGGACTTGACACCGGGTAAACCCCAAATTAAAGCGGATAACTTAGCTAAGGGCGACGTATCGGGCTTAATTGGCCTTGTCGGCCCGCAAACAAAAGGATCACTGTCGATTACCTTCGAACAAAAGCTTGTTTTGCAGATAATGCAGAATATGCTGGGCGAAAACCCGGGCAAAATTAACGAGGAAGTGACGGACTTAGTCGGCGAAATTACGAATATGGTGACTGGTGGCGCAAAAAATATTTTGGGTCAAAAAGGCTATGAATTTGAAATGGCCACTCCTATGGTCGTATCAGGAAAAGGCCATACCATTTCCCATAAAGCCAATGGCACTAAGATCATCATGCCATTTACAAGCCCATACGGTGCTGCCTATATTGAAATATGTTTTGAAAACTAAGCACTTAAATGCATAAAATCTATTAGTTAAACAGCATTAAACCCGCAGTCAGCCTCGATATGATGCTGCATTGGCTTATCTAGACTTTAGTTGCTGACACTTTACCGCTTAGCAAAAATGGTTTCATGCGCAGCAACTCGTCGTGTCGAGACAAGTATCCACCCTTTAATGTTGCACAAAATAAAACCGTATTTGATACACGGTTTTATTATGTAAAGTGGTTAAAAAAGACTTCAATCTGTCGGCTTAAGCTAAATAAACCGCCACTCTTGGCGTGAGTTTAGTGACTAATTCGTAAGCGATAGTACCGATATGTTCAGCGACTTCTTCTACGGGTAGTGCCTTACCCCACAGTAATGCACTATCCCCCACGTTATCTTGTGCACCTTGACCTAAGTCAACAGTTAACATATCCATTGAGACCCGGCCGACTATCGGCACGCGGCGACCATTGACCCACACCGGCGTGCCTTCCGGTGCATTGCGAGGATAACCGTCGCCATAACCAATCGCCACGACACCTAGACGGGTATCTTGCTTCGCGGTCCAGAAACAACCATAGCCGACTGGCTGATTGGCTTTATGATCCCGTACTGCAATCAACTGTGAGACTAATTCCATCGCAGGAACGAGCCCGTGATTCGCGCCGCAATCACCTGTAACAGGGGATACACCATAGAGCGCAATTCCGGGACGGATCCAATCGCCTTGGCTTTGAGGCCAATACAAGGCGCCCGCCGAGTTTGCTAAGGTTCTAAATCCTGGCAAGCCTCCCGTTATCGCATTAAAAGCCGCCATCTGCACTGAGGTATAGGCATTTTCTGGCTCATCCGCACAGGCAAAATGTGTCATCAAATGGATCGGCTTTGCCACATTGGGACAGGCCATTAATCTGGCGTAAACCGCTGAGAATTGCTCTGGCGTAAAGCCTAAGCGATGCATACCTGAATCCACTTTGAGCCAAACCGTAACAGGTTTCGCCAATTGGGTTTGTTCTAACATCTCAAGCTGAGAACTGTGGTGCACGACAGTGTCGATATCATGCTCAACGAGTAAAGGTAGATCGGTGGCGCGGAAAAAACCTTCCAGCAATAACAAACGCGCTTTCACCCCTCCGGCTCGTAATTCTAAGGCTTCATCCAATCGTGCTAAGCCAAAGCCATCGGCATTGACTAAACAATGGGCGACATTCAATAATCCATGGCCATAACCGTTCGCTTTCACGACGGCCATCACTCGACTGGCTGGGGCCTCTTGACGCAATACGGCCAAATTGGTTTGCAGTGCACCACTGCTAATTTCTGCACGGGGAAATGGCTTCAAAATCTACCTTGCTTACTCAGGAAATAAAAAGTCACAGATATAAAAAATACATCAGTATTGTTAGCGTGGGGAAAACACAAGCTTAGTCCTCTTCAAACTGCGGCCCAGCATAATTATCGAAACGCGAAAATTGCCCTTGGAAGGTGAGTCGCACCCGGCCAATCGGACCGTTACGTTGCTTACCGATAATGATTTCTGCCGTGCCTTTATCTTGAGAATCGTTGTTATACACTTCATCGCGATAAATAAACATGATGAGATCCGCATCTTGCTCAATCGCGCCCGATTCACGTAAATCCGAGTTAACAGGACGTTTATCGGCCCTTTGCTCAAGCGAGCGGTTAAGCTGCGACAGCGCAATAATCGGGATTTCCAGTTCTTTAGCTAAGGCTTTGAGCGAGCGAGAAATCTCCGAAATTTCTAAGGTACGGTTATCTTTTAAAGCAGGCACCTGCATTAACTGCAGGTAATCTATCATGATCATCGATAAGCCACCGTACTCACGGGCGATACGACGTGCGCGGCTGCGCACTTCGGTAGGCGTCAATCCAGAGCCATCATCGATATACATCTTGCCTTGCTCGAGCATAATGCCCATGGTCGATGATACCCGCGCCCAATCCTCATCATCGAGTTGGCCGGTACGAATTTTGGTTTGATCAACCCGGCCCAACGAGGCCAGCATACGCATCATAATTTGTTCTGACGGCATCTCGAGGCTGAAAATAAGCACCGGCTTGTCTTCATTCATCGCGGCCTGTTCGCACAAGTTCATCGCAAAGGTGGTTTTACCCATAGAAGGACGTGCCGCGACGATAATCAAGTCGCCAGATTGAAAGCCTGCGGTCATTTTATCCAGATCGTTAAAACCGCTCGATACCCCTGTCACCCCGTTATGAGGATTGTTATAGAGCTGCTCGATCTTATCGACGGTTTTTTCCAGAATGGTTTTTATGCCTTCGGGGCCTTCATTAACATTGGTTCGCATCTCGGCGATTTTAAAGACTTTGCTCTCAGCAAGGTCGAGTAATTCACTCGAGTCTCGACCTTCTGGGTTATAGCCCGCATCGGCAATTTCGTGCGCTACACGGATCATGTCTCGCACGACGGCACGTTCACGGACGATTTCAGCGTAGGATAAAATATTACCTGCACTGGGAGTGTTTTTGGCAATCTCACCTAAATAGGCAAAACCACCGGCATCTTCTAATTGGTTCTCAACTTCTAACTGTTCAGAAACGGTGATCAAATCGATGGGTTGCCCCAAATCAACCAATCTGTGCATCGCAGAGAAAATCATCTTGTGTGAGCGTGAGTAAAAATCCTCCTTCACGACAGCCTCAGCGACCCTATCCCACGCTTCGGCATCTAACATCAAGCCGCCTAATACCGATTGTTCAGCCTCAATTGAATGCGGTGGCAGCTTGAGTCCATCGAGCTGCAAATCTCTTGGCTTACTTTTAGGCTTAAAAGCACCTTGTTGTGACATTAACGCTCCCGATTTCCAACAACTTAACAAAATATGATATAAAACCCGCATCAAACAAACAGGAGATTTACACTCACCTGTTATTGCATTCCAACGGACACTCTAACAATCAATAAGGAAAGAACATGCGTATTGCATTGGTTGCGGCCTTAGTACTGACATCTGGCATCACGACTGCCGACGAAGGACAATGGCAACCTTATCAAATGCCTTCCATTGCAGACAAACTCAGTGAGCGTGGAATCGATATTCCAGCAGAAAAACTGGCTGATCTGACAAGTTATCCAATGAACGCCGTGGTAGGACTGGGTTATTGTACCGCCAGTTTTGTCTCCCCCCAAGGGCTAGTTGTGACAAACCACCATTGTGCCTATAAGGCGATACAATATAACACTAAGACTGAGCATAACTACCTTGAACTCGGCTTTTTAGCAACATCGATGGACAAAGAGCCCTCAGCAGGCCCTAACGAACGTTTATACATCACAGAAGCCGTAACCGATGTCACAATAAAAACCTCAGCCAAGACCCGCTAAGTCGTTACGAAGACATTCAACATCACAGTAAAGCGCTGATTAAAAGCTGTGAAGCTAATGCAGACTATCGCTGTAATGTGCGCAGCTTTCATAACGGCTTAGAGTACTACTTAATAAAACAGTTAATGATCCGCGATGTGCGCCTAGTCTATGCACCGCCCAAAAGTGTCGGTGGCTATGGTGGTGATATTGATAACTATGAATATCCACGCCATTCGGGCGATTTTGCCTTCCTGCGCGCTTATGTCGGTAAAGATGGCAAACCCGCGGCCTTTAGCGACGATAACATTCCTTACCAACCAAAGAGCTACCTTAAGATCAATGCCGATGGGGTCAACGCCGGCGATGGGGTATTTGTCGCAGGCTACCCAGGCAAAACCAGTCGCTATAACCTCACCAGTGAACTTAAATTTGCCAGTGATTGGTTATACCCAACCCAAGCTAAACGCTATCAATTACAGATTGACACGATTAAAGCCATGGGACAAAAAGATGCCGATATCGCCATAAAGTATGCTGGTAACATGGCCTCAATGGCCAACCGAATGAAGAAACTCAACGGCCTATTAG
>JBOFUF010000169.1:0-2320 GCA_051652445.1 Shewanella sp. | reverse complement strand
GTGCATTGTTATTATTGATGTTTTACATAAGGCTGATTTCACCTAGTCCAAATACAGTAACAGTTGCTCCCTTATGCGGCAATAGCACTGGTCAGATAAGCTGAACTAAACGATGTTTTAAATTGTAAATCTGAGTTGAGGTGTTGATCTATTTAAAGCGTATTGGTGCGGGAAGCTTAACTGAGATGAATCAACCTACTTAGGTGGTTCAGGGCTTATGGTTCCTGGGATAATGGGTCGTTCTTCTGCGACCAGATCTCTGGGATCATCTTCGATATTTTGTTGTTGCGACTGATTATCTACCCAGACGAGCGTGTCATAATAGCGGCGAATACTGTCTACGTAATGAACTGCTTCACTGCCACGGGCATAGCCATAGCGGGTTTTTTGATAGTATTTCCGCTTTTGAAGTAGTGGTAGTACCTTTTTTAAATCTCGCCATGCATTGGGATTTAACTCCATTGATTCGGCCAGCTTTCGTGCATCTTCAACATGGGCATAACCGATATTGTATGACGCGAGTGCAAACCACATGCGTTGATTTTCTGGTATTGATTCAGGCAGGCGATTGATCATTTCGGTTAAGTAGGCCGCGCCCCCACGAATACTTTCTTCAGCATCCAATCGGTTGGTTATCCCTATTTCTTTGGCGGTGGGCTGGGTGAGCATCATCATTCCGCGTACGCCTGTTGGAGAACGTGCATTTGGATCCCAATGGGACTCTTGGTAGCTGGTCGCCGCCAATTTGCGCCAGTCTAGTTTGCCTGCATGGGTTTCAAATAACTGTCGATAGCGCGGAAGTACCGTTTCTATCGCCCGTAGAAAGGCGCGCGTGTCAACGTAATCGAAACGCTTCACATGACCAAAATACTTTTCATTTAGGTGGCTGAGCGTGCCGGCGAGCTTTTCTTGGTGCCAAAATGCCAACAATTGGCTCATGAGTTCATCACTGTGAGTGGCGGGTAACAACCAGATTACATCCAGTTTATCTTCTAGTACAAGACCTGAACGTAGCACAGGTAAGTAGCGACGGTTGATTTGTACGCTACTGGAATCGGCGATGGTGTAGTCAAGTTCTTTGTTGGCTATCATAGCCAATAATTCTTCGGTGTCCGTGTCGGTTATCTGATCCCATACCAGTGTCGGATAATGTTTTTGCAGTTGGGTCAAGGTTTCGACAAAGGATGAGTCGGCAATAACAGTGATCTTGCCTTTTAAGTCGCGAATGTCTTTGGGAACTGGCGTACCTTCGCGAGACACCAATACCTGATTAACTTTATAGAGAGGTGGACCAAAGCGGAATTGTTCTTGCCGAGTTGGCGTTTTAGTCATACCTGCCGCAATAATATCAATTTCATTGTTTTTGAGAGCCTCATACAGCTCGATACGATTAGTGTAGGGCACCATTTTTAATGGGACATTTAGGTATTTAGCGAACAATACCGCCATATCATAATCGAATCCGCTATCGCCTTGTCCCGATGTCATATAAATCTGTGGGCCGTAAAGTGTACCGACTCTTAACTCTGTCAATTTTCTCGGCACATATTCTGTTTCGTCCACGGTTACTTGCTGACAGGCAGTCAGTAAGAAACCTAAGAACAGAATAAACAGGAGTCGAGTCATTAAATATTCTTATATTAATTTAAATCAATGATATAGCTGGCTAGTCGCTGTGGGCGGATAGTCAACAACGGGTTGATATTGGTTGGATTATATCCGTTTGTTTGCGATTTCGAAAAAAAATCCTTCTTAAGTAAAATAAAGCCAACAGTTTGCTGTGCTTTTTATATCACAGGAAACAGTGTTTTGCGTCAGGTCACAGGTGATTTGTGGCAGACATTTCCTTATAATAGCGCCACCTCTGACCCCTGCAATAAAAAATAATAAGGTGAATAGACGTGATGGAGATCATCCGCGGAGCCCCTGCACTCTCGACGTTTAGGGTGCAAAAGCTGATGGAGGCCTGCCAAACCGCTGCGCTTCCGGTACACCAAATCTATGCTGAGTATGTCCATTTAGCGGATTTGAGCGAGTTGCTCGATACAAATGAACGCCAGCAACTTGAAAAAATTCTTACCTACGGACCTGCGATAGAAGCGCATATCCCCCAAGGTTCACTCCTGTTTGTCACTCCTCGCCCCGGTACTATTTCTCCTTGGTCTTCAAAAGCCACTGATATCGCGCACAATTGTGGCCTTGCTAAAGTGAAGCGTTTGGAGCGAGGCGTTGCGTATTATGTTCAGTCAGATGTACTGACTGTGTCTCAGCAGCAAGCCTTAAATTCACTGTTGCACGATCGCATGGTTGACATCATGCT
>JBOFUF010000168.1:0-11983 GCA_051652445.1 Shewanella sp. | reverse complement strand
AGCCAAAGAGTTTGATCATTTATCAGTCCTCAAATTCCCCCCCTATTCTCCAGAACTCAATCCAATAGAGCAGGTATGGCAGTGGCTAAGACAGCACTGTTTAGCCAACAGCTGTTTTGAAGGGTATAACGATATCGTTGAGCAGTGTTCAGAGGCTTGGAATACATTTATTCAGTGCAAGGATGGGGTAAAAAGTGTGTATAAGAGACTGGGCTAGTATGGGGTAAAATCTAATGAGGATAGGTATAAAAAGTTGAAGTGTGTGCTTATCTGGTAAGCGTTTACTTAAGATGGGTTTACGTAAGATTATGTTGATAACATGGTGTTTATTGAAGTCGCTGCGGCGGCCATTTTTATTGACGAAAGGATTAACATTATTTTTCCAGCGCCAATACTGCAGGTTAATGTTTGATGTTTGTACTGGCAATATGGTAGGAAATCCTTGGAAATGGCTTGAGCCAATTAAAATAAGCTTTTTTTAAGGATTTTTATTGGTTGATTGAAAAATAAGCTAAATTTTTTTACTTATTTGTTTTATTTAGTGTTTATGGCTTTTCCCTTAAATTATTACCTCACTTTATCGTGAAAAAGTTCTCTAGCCATTTGCGCCGAGCAGGGTTCCAATTTACAATATGCCCCTAAAATAATCTGATGTGCGGTGTGTCGGTATTTGTCGCATACTCCGTCTACTTCTTAAACTACTCATTAAAGTTGAATCATGACCGAATTATCCAAATACAGAAACATTGGTATCTTCGCTCACGTTGACGCGGGTAAAACCACGACCACCGAGCGTATCCTTAAGCTAACCGGTAAAATCCATAAAATCGGTGAAGTTCATGATGGTGAATCGACCACTGACTTCATGGTACAGGAAGCTGAGCGCGGTATTACTATTCAGTCTGCTGCTGTAAGTTGCTTCTGGAAAGATCACCGTTTCAATGTTATCGACACCCCAGGACACGTTGACTTTACCGTTGAAGTTTACCGTTCACTGAAAGTGCTTGATGGCGGTATCGGTGTATTCTGTGGTTCAGGCGGTGTTGAGCCTCAATCAGAAACAAACTGGCGCTATGCGAACGAATCTGAAGTTGCGCGTATCATCTTCGTAAACAAGTTAGACCGTATGGGTGCTGACTTCTTACGTGTTGTTAAGCAAACTAAAGACGTCTTAGCTGCCACTCCACTGGTTATGGTGCTACCAATCGGTGTTGAAGACGAATTCACCGGTGTTGTTGACCTGCTGTCTCGTAAAGCATACGTATGGGACGACTCTGGTCTGCCAGAAAACTTCGAAGTGTTAGACGTACCTGCTGACATGGTTGACTTAGTTGAAGAATACCGTGAAATGCTGATCGAAACAGCGGTTGAGCAAGACGACGCTGTGATGGAAGCTTACATGGAAGGCGAAGAGCCATCGATGGAAGACCTTAAGCGTTGTATCCGTACCGGTACTCGCAAACTGGCATTCTTCCCTACATACTGTGGTTCTGCGTTCAAGAACAAAGGTATGCAACTGGTTCTTGATGCTGTTGTTGATTATTTACCAGCACCAGATGAAGTTGATCCACAACCATTGACTGACGAAGAAGGCAACGAAACTGGCGAATTCGCTATCGTTTCTGCTGACGAGCCATTGAAAGCATTAGCGTTCAAAATCATGGATGACCGTTTCGGTGCCCTGACTTTCGTACGTATTTACTCTGGTCGTCTGAAGAAGGGTGATACCATCCTGAACAGCGCGACTGGCAAGACTGAACGTATCGGCCGTATGTGCGAAATGTACGCTGACGACCGTATCGAAATTGAATCAGCTCAAGCTGGCGACATTATCGCTATCGTGGGTATGAAGAACGTTCAGACGGGTCACACTCTATGTGATGTTAAGCATCCAGTGACCTTAGAAGCTATGGTGTTCCCAGAGCCAGTGATCTCTATCGCCGTTGCGCCAAAAGATAAAGGCGGCAGCGAGAAAATGAGTATCGCTATCGGTAAGATGATCGCAGAAGATCCATCATTCCGCGTAGAAACTGACGAAGATTCAGGTGAAACCATCCTTAAAGGTATGGGTGAACTTCACTTAGACATCAAAGTAGACATTCTTAAGCGTACTTATGGTGTTGAATTGATCGTAGGTGAGCCACAAGTTGCTTACCGTGAAACCATTACTCAAATGGTTGAAGATCAATACACTCACAAGAAGCAATCAGGTGGTTCTGGTCAATTCGGTAAGATCGAATACATTATCCGTCCTGGCGAAGCCAATACAGGTTTTGTTTTCAAATCAACCGTTGTAGGTGGTAGCGTTCCGAAGGAATTCTGGCCAGCAGTTGAGAAAGGTTTCGCGAGCATGATGAACACAGGTACTATCGCTGGCTTCCCAGTGTTAGACGTTGAGTTCGAACTAACTGACGGTGCATTCCACGCAGTTGACTCATCAGCAATCGCGTTCGAAATCGCTGCTAAAGGCGCTTTCCGTCAATCTATCGCTAAAGCTAAACCACAACTTCTTGAGCCAATCATGAAAGTTGACGTGTTCAGCCCAGATGACAACGTCGGTGACGTGATCGGTGACTTAAACCGTCGTCGCGGCATGATCAAAGACCAAGTTGCTGGTGTAACAGGTGTTCGCGTTAAAGCTGACGTACCGTTATCAGAAATGTTCGGTTATATCGGTACTTTACGTACAATGACTTCTGGTCGTGGTCAGTTCTCTATGGAGTTCTCACACTATAGCCAGTGTCCAAATAGCGTTGCTGAAAAAGTTGTTGCTCAAGTTAAAGAGCGTAAGGCTGCTGAAGCTAAGAAGTAATTCTTAACTTGCCTTAACTAATTTGGTTAGCTAATAAAAACCGCTGTCGGCCTCTAGGCTCACAGCGGTTTTTTTATGGGCGATAATACTCTGGATAACGGATAACGGATAACGGATAACGGATAACGGATAACGGATAACGAGCTAGGTTTCAGTCTTTTGTTTACTCAGTTCGAGCAAGGCGCTGGCTGCCGGCGTTAAGGGCAAGCTTTGACGCCAGATCAGCGCTAAGTCCCATGTCAATGCCGGTTGCAACGGTTTAAAGACCAATTTATTGGTGCTTAATCGATTGCAGATAGGCTCAGGTAAAATGGCGACGCCGATGTCAGCTTCAACCATAGCCGCGAGGAAATCCCACTGTCCGGTGCGAAAGGCAATATTGAGCTGAATCCCTGCCTTACGGCTGAGGCGATTAATCAGTTTGGCGAGAGAGAAGTCTTCGTTATAAAGGATAAAAGGATAGGGTTGGAAGTCCTGCCAGGTTAAGTGGTCTTTCTCGGCTAAGGGATGCCCCTCAGGCAGACATGCAAGTAAAGGGTACTTTGTCAGTGGCTGGTTGACGAGTTCGGTCTCATGGCTTGTTGGTAGTGCGGTAAAGGCAATATCGAGACTGTTATTGAGTAACGCCTGTTCGCAGCCGAATCCACCATATTCATACATTTGTAACTCAACTCCGGGATAGCGCTTACGGTAGCTAGTCAGTAAGCCGATGATAAGGCTGCTCATCATTGGGCATACACCCAGCCGTAATCGCCCAGATTTGAGACCGCTCAGGTTGCTCATATCTTCCTGCAGTCTATGCCATTGTCCAAGAATTTCCCGAGCACTGTGTTCAAATAGCTGACCAGCTTGGGTTAACTCTACTTTTTGATTGTTTCTTATCAATAACGTTTCACCAAGACTTTCTTCGAGCCTTTGAATTATTTTGCTCAGTGTTGGCTGGGTGATAAAGCATTTTTCGGCGGCGCGGGTAAAATTTTCAGTTTCTACTAAGGTTAGAAAATATTGTAAGGTCTTGATCGGAATGTTCATGCTTAGATGGCATCCATACTATAGTGTTAATTCATTTTACTAATGGTAGCCCAAGTATTACTTTGACCTTGTTAACAAAACAGGGGAATTTCGATGAAATCAACATCAAGTTTATGGGTTGGTGCTTTATGGGATGCAGCTATGCCTATCGTAAAGACAGTACAAAAGCCCAACGCTGCGAAAGCAACACCAACGGCTTCAGTGGTTTATTTGCATAAAGCAAAACAACCTGTAAACCCAGCCTAGGCTGGGTTTTTCTTTTTCGGTCTGCGAGTCCATTCGCTTCTGGGCGATATCCTCACTGCGTTAGACTTATTTATTCCGTTAACTCATTGTCGTTTGAATATAAAAAAACCATCCAAGTGACCCTGGATGGTTTAGTCATATCGTTCAATCTCGTCTTACTTAATTGAGAATTCGTTCTCGACTAGCGGTACTTTATTTTCCGCTTGTGCAACGTGGCATTGGGTGCAGAAATAGTTATGGCCGTTAACGGTACCTTTATCATCAATGACATGGGATTTAGCTACCGGTGTGGCTTTCATGCGTTTAGCTTTGTCCCAAGCATGACAGCTCAAACAGCCGTTTTTATCTAAGGTGATTTTGTAATCATCCTTATGGGGGATTAGCGGTGGTTGATCATTAAAGCTACGTTCCAGTGCTTTACCTCGCGTAGGATAAACAGGCATAGCATCAGCAGGACGAGTTTCCGTTATTTCGGATTGTCCACCGAGGGACTTGATATTAACTGGCGCTGCATTGGCTTCCGCTTGCTGGCCTAAGCCGCCGCTAATGGCTAATACAATCGCAGCTAAGGTGAGTATTTTCTTCATTGGTCATTCTCCGCCTTGGTGGCAATGTGTTGACAAATTTTTGAGGAGGGTGGTTCAGTGATTGATACTGTGTTTACCTGAACATTGGCTCGGGTGAAACGATTTTGATAGCTAAAAACGCGCTTAGCGCAGACATCAATACAGCGTCCGCATTGGGTGCAATCTTGGCTTAAGATAATGGGATTAAGTCCCTTAAGTGCTGGTTTGAGTACTTGTCTTTCTGGGCAAACCGCAAAGCAGTCCATGCAATTGTTACAATCTTCAGCGCGGGTGGCCACGATTTTGACGGGACTCCATTTACCTAATAAGCCAAATAAAGCCCCAGTGGGGCAAAGATGGCCACACCAAGCACGCTCCGCGATAAATAGATCAAGCAAGAAAATCGCCGCAAGTATCCATAATCCACCAACACTGCCAAATAGTACGGCGCGATAAAGGATAGGCACAGGATTAACCCACTCCCAAATTAGCATGCCTGTAAGGGCCGGAAGCAGTAATACCAAAGCCAAAAGGTAATAGCGCAAACTCCGTGGCAGTTCACTGGTGCGAGGTAAGTTAAATTTACGTCTTAACCAACTTGCACTGTCAGTGATTAAGTTCACTGGGCAGACCCAACTGCAAAACACCCGTCCACCGGCTATTCCATAAAGCAGCACAATCAGCCCTGCCCCTAACAGTAAGCTGAGTTCTGGAACATGCCCAGTCATCAGCACTTGTAGGCTAGCAAGGGGATCAGCCAACGGCACTGTATCCAGCAATAGACTTGCAGATAAATTGCCTTTGAGGATCCCAATCCCAAACACAGGTCCTAGCGCAAATACACCTAAAAGGCTTAATTGCACTAGACGCCGCAAAAAGAGGTATTGATGCGCTCGCCACCAACCTAACTCTGCCTCGGCTGCAGCAGCAAAAGCAGTTTTAGGCTTTTTTGCACCCTTGGGATTAGCACCTTGCAATTGAGTCCCTTCGGCACTCGTGCTCTTGGCCTTAATCGTCATAATGCCAACCCTTTGTTTAACATTTCTAGGGTAGTGGCTTCGGTGTTGATATAAGTGTCGTGGTCTGCGGCCTGACCCAGCGCTAATGCGACTGGCAGAACTTTAATTGCCGCGATATCGAGTACGCAAGCATGTTCGCATTTACCACAACCGGTACAGCTGTCACTGTTCACTGTCGGTAAGAACATGGCATGGTGATCACTGTGATTATTGCGTTGTCGCTCTAAGGTAATGGCATCATCAATTAGCGGGCAGACCCGATAACAGACATCACATCTTAGCCCTTTGAAGTTTAGACAATTTTTTTCATCAATGAGGACCGCAATCCCCATTTTAGCATCGCTAATTTGCGTTAGCTTTTGATCCAGTGCACCCGATGGGCAAACTTTGATACAGGGAATATCGTCGCACATTTCACAGGGAATGCGACGTGCGGTAAAAAAAGGTGTGCCAGTGGCTGCGCCATCAAACCAGCGAGCTAAAGAAAGCGTGTCGTAGGGACATGCTGCTACGCATAAGCCACAACGCACACATGCAGAAAGAAAGTCATTTTCTTCAAGGGCGCCTGGTGGTCTACACGCTTGAGGGCTAAGTTGGCTCTGGCTTTTTGCTGTCGCCGTTAATCCTAGCCCTACTAACCCCATCACACAGCCAGCCTTAGCCGTCGTTGCTAAAAATTGGCGACGATTAACGTGTTTGACTGTGAATGAAGGGGTCGTTTTTAAGCTCACCTTGGATTCCTTTTACGCAATGACTATCAATAACGCGCGATTACGCTTTCATCACTTTTACTGGGCACTTTTTAAAGTCGGTTTCTTTTGATAAAGGATCCGTTGCATCCAAGATCAATTTGTTGACTAACTGGCGTGCGTCAAAGAAAGGCATAAAGACGATACCGCGTGGTGGCTTGTTGCGGCCCTTCGTTTCGACACGGGTTTTAATCTCACCACGAGGAGAAGCCACAATCACTTCATCCCCCCGTTGTACGCCGCGAGCTTTAGCGTCTTCTGGGTGCATAAAGATTTGTGCATCTGGATAGGCACGATATAGCTCTGGGACACGGGCGGTCATTGAGCCTGTGTGCCAATGCTCTAATACTCGACCTGTGGACATCCATAAATCATATTCGCTGTTTGGCTCTTCCGCTGCAGGCTCATAGGGCAGAGCAAAAATCACCGCTTTACCATCAGGATGACCGTAGAATTTAAAGCCTTCACCCGCTTTGACATAGGGATCGCTGCCTTCAACGAAGCGGCGCAGGGTTTCTTTACCTTCTACTACTGGCCAACGAAGACCTCGAGTTTCATGGTAACGATCAAAGTCGGCTAAATCATGACCATGACCTCGCCCGAAAGCTGCGTATTCTTCGAAGATACCTTTTTGGATGTAGTAGCCTAACTGTTCGCTTTCATCATTAAGGTCCCCTTTGCAGTCAGACGTCGGGAATTTATTGATCACGCCATTGGCAAACAAGATGTCATATAAGGTTTTATCAGCATATTCTGGCTTTTTCGCGATAAGTTCTGCAGGCCACACTTCTGAGACCTTGAAACGTTTTGAGAATTCCACTAATTGCCAAAGATCCGATTTGGCACCATCAGGCGCTTTTACCTGTTGATGCCACATGTGGGTGCGGCGCTCAGCATTTCCATACGCCCCTTCTTTCTCGACCCACATCGCCGTTGGCAGGATTAAGTCTGCGGCCATAGCAGTGATCGTTGGGTAAGGATCTGATACCACAATGAAGTTTTCTGGGTTGCGGAAACCAGGATACATCTCTTCGTTGATATTGGGACCTGCCTGCATATTATTGGTGCACATGGTCCAGTAACAGTTGAGTTTGCCATCTTTAAGCATACGGCTTTGTAATACCGCGTGGTAACCGGGCTTGGGTGGAATCGTGCCCTCAGGTAGTTGCCACAGTTTTTCAGTGATCGCCCGATGTTTCTCATTCGTCACCACCATATCCGCCGGTAAACGATGGGCGAAGGTACCGACTTCACGTGCAGTACCACACGCGGATGGTTGGCCAGTCAGTGAGAAGGGGTTATTACCCGGTGTGGATATTTTACCTGTGAGCAAATGAATGTTGTAGAGCATATTGTTCGCCCATACACCGCGAACATGTTGATTAATGCCCATGGTCCACAGGCTCATGACTTTAATCTTAGGGTCAGCATAAGCCTTAGCTAAGGTTTCTAGTTTGTCAGGTTCTACACCGCTCATTTTAGCCGCGTATTCGAGTGTATAAGTGCTGACAAATTTGGCATATTCATCAAAGCTGATAGGGGTAGATTTACCATTGCCTGGGTTTTTGGCTTTTTTCTCTAATGGATGCTCTGGACGGAGGCCATAACCAATATCATCAACCCCTAAGGCAAATTTAGTGTGTTTATTAACAAAGTCAGTATTCACCGCTTTGTTTTGGATAATATAGTTAGCGATATAGTTGAGGATCACTAGATCCGATTGTGGTCTAAAAACCATAGGGTTATCAGCTAAATCGAAACTGCGGTTCTCAAAGGTCGAAAATACGTGCACGCGACACGTTGGGCTGCTCAAACGTCGATCAGATAAGCGTGCCCAAAGAATAGGGTGCATTTCGGCCATATTGGCGCCCCAAAGCACAAAATGATCAGCGGCTTCGATATCATCATAACAGCCCATAGGCTCATCAATACCGAAGGTACGCATAAAGCCTACGACGGCAGAGGCCATACAGTGGCGCGCATTAGGATCGATATTATTGCTAAGGAAGCCTGCTTTGTGGAGCTTAGAGGCGGCATAGCCTTCCCAAATGGTCCATTGGCCAGAGCCAAACATACCCACAGAGGTTGGGCCTTTAGTGGCGAGACTATGCTTCCATTTTGCCGCCATGGTATCGAGGGCGACATCCCAGCTAACAGGGGTAAACTCACCTTCTTTATCGTATTGACCGTTTTTCATCCGCAGCAATGGTGTGGTTAATCTGTCTTTGCCATACATAATTTTTGACAGGAAATACCCTTTGATACAGTTAAGACCACGATTAACAGGGCTTTCAGGATCGCCTTTGGTGGCAACGACTTTACCGGCTTTAGTGCCAACTAACACGCTACAACCTACGCCGCAAAAACGGCAAGGAGCTTTATCCCACTTGACATTGTCGGGTTGCTCGGCGGCTTCAACCATCTTAATCGGAAGTGTTACGCCAACGGCCGTCGCAGCGGCAACTGCTGCGTTGGCCTTAAGAAACTCGCGGCGGCTTATGCTCATATTGTTTCCTCACTGTTTAGTTCTAAGGGTTCTATTTGGTGGTAAATTAAACTGGCTGATAACACGCCGGATAAGGCATTAATGGCTTCAATATTGTCGAGGATGGATTTTTGGCTATACCCTTCAAGGGTTACAACCAATTTACCTTCGGGTGTGATCGCATGAATATCGGCCCCCATTAACGAGCTGATATTGGCTTCAACTTCGAGTAAGGCTGTAGGCGCAGCATGCACCACAAGACTGGTAACGTGGTATTCCTGACTCATATGAGATGACCTGTAATAACGTTGGCTTAGTTGCTGGGTATTGAAACTGGATGCAACCGAGTGTAGATATTCATCAGTCTAGACCGGATAACAAATGTGGGTATACCTCACAAGAGGTATTGGGCGCGATAGTTGATCGGGATCAACGTTTTAACGTGATCTAACTCCCAGTTTTAAATTTAACCAGCGTTGGCTAATGGGCTATAAATGTGCTGACCATCAATTGCTTAGTCAGCATCATTCCATTTTTGACACAAAGATACTGAAACCGAGCCAGCCCGGTTTCAGTTAATGTTAACCTTCAATCATTATTTTCTTCTGCGATAATAGGCCAGCGGCAGCAATAACACTAACCAACTCCCTAAAGCGCCACCATCGGATTTGTCATTACTCTGCGGTGGTTGCGGTGGTGGAAGTGGGGCAGGTTCTACGCCATCAGAGATGACCGTCAGTACAAATTGGGTACTGGCCATATCGCTGGGGTGAATGCTGTCCGCCACCGTCACAGTGACAGTCGTGGTGCCGTGAAAATTGGCCTTAGGGATCAGATTGAAACTCGTGCCATTGATTTCCGCACTGAGGTTATCGCCAGTGACTTTTAGGGTGTTAGGAACCTTATCTGCGTCAATATAATTGACTTTAATCCCATCAATGCGCCCATTTTCTGCGACGGTTAGATTGTCCATATTGGCCAAGTTCAAGTTGCTATTAACTTGGATTGCGTGCGTCAAGCTCACCGGCATCGCCCCTTGAAGAGCGTGGTCAAACTTGAGGTTTAACGCTTTACCAATCGCCTCTGGTTGAATGCTGGCTTTAAACGACAGGACGACTTCTGTTTGTTCTGGTCCTTGATAATCAAAACAAATGACTAAATCGTCTTGCAGTACTTCATCCAAATTGTTGACACCAATCACCTGTTGCAGTAATCCGTCTTTAGGACCGACATCTCTAGACCAAGCGCTATCAAAACCTTCGATAAATACGGCTCCTTGGCTTAAGTCTTTCCCTAGATTGTTATAGGCGTAAATGACTTCATATTTACCTTGGTGGTCGTCTATGCCGCTGCGGAGTATGGTTTGGAAGTCGAATGTTTCGCCGGTTTCGCTGTCGGTGACATTATCAAACTCCATGAACAAGAGATCGCCAAGATCTGGTCGTTCTTCCGCATACTGGTTGGCGAGGGTTAATCCAACGGGATCTTCCCAGTGACGCATCGAGTCCATAGTAAAGCTGCCACGCCAAAACGGCGCGAGCGCTTCCATGAGGAACCCTGGACCGCGGTGTTGGTACATGGTCCAATAGCCGGGGTTAAATTGCAGGGCACCTGCGGTGTGCATCCGCATGTAACCCGCGTTCACTTGGTTGTAAAGTTTAAATTCGGCGCCTTGTTTGTAGAATAACCACTCAATTGGAACGTCGAAATTGACACTCGCATCGCCGACAAACCATTCTGCGTTAGGTTGTATACCAAACTCACCAAAGAGATCGATATAGCCGCCGGTTGATTTTTCATCAATAAGTGGCGTTTTACACATCGCATCAGTTAGGTTGGTGCTCACAAGGTAATCACGTTTAATGCTGCGGCCTTTGGCTTGTTGGCCAGCAATACTGAGATGATTTGGGCTCATTTGGATGGCTGCTGCGACAGTCTCGTTATTACTGCGAATACTATCAGTAATTAACTTCATACCGTCAGGCAAGCTAATATTGAGCTTATAGTCACGAGCTTGACTTTCAAGGTTTGCAGTTAACTTAACATCAATATCCACAACATCCATCACGCGGGCTTTATCTTGGCTAACGCTCCATGTTATGGCGTCTTCGCTTCGACGAATATTCAACGCACTAAAGCCAAAGCTGCCTTCTGCCCCTGGACCTGCGCCTAAATCGATACCGCCGTAATAAACATCTCCTTCGGTTGTGTTAGGGATATTCCAATTTAATTCAAGATCATAGCTGCCATTGCCGTCATGGCTCTGCGGGCCGCTCAGACTCAGTAATCCTTTATCACTCGCAGCGTTGATAATGGCGTAGCCTGTGGTTGCGTTAACTTTACCCTCGCCATAGGCCATTGCCGTTGCTATCCAGTAGTTACCGGGGCGTGGATTTTCAATGCTGCAATAGTTATGCTCCGCCTGACTGGTTGAAATGCACACCAGTTCTTCGAAGTATTCGTCCTTAATAACAAAGGGGTCATTTTCACTTTCAGTGAAAAAACCGTTGTTTCCGTTGCCATCTAAGCCGACCATGATGAATGGAAACGGTTTATTGTAGCGAGGAGCCATTTCTTCTTCGGTGCTATCGTATTGAGCGCGCTGAACTTCTACGACTAAACGCTTAGTATTTTCCGGGACTGAAATCTGCTTTATATCCCAGCCGACCTTGATAGCATCAGGGTCAATAAAGGGGCCTACGGCCTCTAAGTTAACCTCAAATGTGGTTGGTTTAACCGGCCCATAAAATCGAGGGGTCAATTGGCTGTAGCTATCAGTATTGAGAGTCACGACTTCAGTACCTTGATCTCGGCCAATGTTGACGTCAATGTGGGCAGGCATTTGTTCCGCTAAACTGCCGACAGATACCGGTAGGTGTAGCTCTGGAGATTTATTTTGCAGCTCTTTTAACGTTAATTGGCCATCAAAAAATGCGTAGTTATTAACGACATGTTCCCAAGGACTATCAGGGTCCTGCGGGTTAACTTTGTGTTCAATAAGTCCGGGTAATTTGGCGGTGACAATCAAGGTTTGGCTTTGGCCCGCTTTTAGGCTGAAGGATTCAGGTTGGACA
>JBOFUF010000167.1:0-3337 GCA_051652445.1 Shewanella sp. | reverse complement strand
AGCGGCTTAATTAAGACACTCGCCAAATATCCCTTCACTGGATTTGCCGGACTCAATACCCTGTTCGTCGCCCTATGCCATCAACCCGAGTTTAAAGCACTCGACTTTAGCCATTTAAACATCACCATCTCCGGCGGCACAGCATTAACGGCCGCGGCGGCGAATGCTTGGCAACAGACAACAGGCAATATGATCAGTGAAGGTTATGGATTATCTGAAACCTCACCGGTGGTTTCACTCAATGCGCCCGGTTATCAAAAACTAGGCACTATCGGTAAACCTGTGATTGGCACCGAGGTTAAACTCTTAGATGAAAACAACCTTGAAGTGCCCTTAGGTACGGCGGGAGAATTAGCCGTGCGCGGCCCACAAGTGATGCGGGGTTATTGGAATAATCCGCAGGAAACTGCCAATACGATGACTCCTGAGGGTTTCTTCAAAACGGGCGATATTGCCATAGCAACAGCGGAAGGTTTCCATCAAATCGTTGATCGTAAAAAAGATATGATCATAGTCTCAGGTTTTAACGTCTATCCCAACGAAGTAGAAAACGTCCTAGCGAGCCACCCTAATGTACTCGAATGCGCTGTGGTGGGGGTAAAAGATGAACACTCGGGCGAAGCGGTTAAAGCCTTTATCGTGCTTAAGGATGACAGCCAAGATCATCAACAGGCAAAAGAGGCTGTTTTAACCTTTTGCCGCGAGCAACTAACCGCCTATAAATTGCCAAAAGCCATTGAATTTATAACGCAATTACCTAAGAGTACCGTCGGCAAAATTCTGCGCCGCGAGCTAAAAGATAAGGCTTAGAAATACAACTTAGTAACACAGCTTAGCAATAAAAGCACAATAAAAGACCCAGTGAGCTAGCTTATACCAATCATATTAAGCGTTTACGCTAGCGACTGGGGTTTATTTTACCTACACTGTCTCATTCAAGGCGCTGGCTGGCCTCTTCGGTTAACAATTGCAGACTGGCAAATTCACGATATAACCCATTAGATTGCATCAACTCTTGGTGGCGACCACAGGCGACAATCTCGCCCTTATCGAACACAAAAATCCTATCGGCATTGATGACCGTCGATAAACGATGGGCAATAATCAACGTCGTCTTACCGGCCATCAATACATCCAGCGCTTGTTTTACTTTTTGCTCGCTCACTGCATCTAAGGCACTGGTCGCTTCATCGAGTAACAATATCGGTCTGTCGGCTAAAATCGCCCGCGCAATGGCAATTCGTTGTTTTTGCCCACCTGAAAGCCGCACACCGCGTTCACCTAAATAGGTTTGATAACCTTCAGTAAATTCGCTAATAAACTCGTGGGCACGGGCCGCAATGCAGGCATCGATGACTTCTTGCTCGGTGGCATCGACTCGACCATAACGCACGTTTTCAAGTACGCTCGTCGCAAAAATCACCGAGTCCTGGGGCACTAGCGCAAACTGCGACCGCAATTCCTGTGGTAGAAGATTTGCAATATCAATACCTTCAAGCCGAATACTGCCAGCACTAGGCACATAAAAGCGTTGCAATAACTGGAACAAGGTACTCTTACCTGCGCCACTTGGGCCCACTAAGGCGACCCGCTCGCCGGCTGCAATGGTCATATTGAGCTGTTTTAGCACTAAGGCGTCATGCTCTGGATAGGCAAAATTGAGCCCTTCAATCATTAACTCGCCCCTGACCTTAGCGGGTAAAGTCACCAGATGAGTTGCAACGGGAATATCCACTTGGGTTTCAGCCAGTTCGATTAAACGCTCAGCAGCGCCAGAAGCACGCTGAATGTCGCCTATCACTTCGCTAATGGTCGCCACTGCGCCCGCGACCATCACAGCATAAAACATAAAGGCAGATAACTCACCGCCTGTCATCTTACCTGCCATGACATCGTGGGCACCGACCCAAGTCACCATAACAATCGCGGCGATACTTAAAAACATCACAGTTGAGATCAGTAAGGCACGGTAACGAATGCGGCCACTGGCCGCAGACATCACATCTTCGACGCGGCGATTAAACAAGCTACGGTCTCTATCTTCATGCCCATAGGCTTGCACCGTATGGATTTCATGAAGTGTTTCATCAACATAAGCGCCGAGATCCGCAACCCTGTCTTGGCTTTCCCGTGCTAATACCCGCACTTTACGACCAAAAAAGCTCACCGGACCTAACACTAAGGGCACAGCCAGCAACACCAGCAAGGTCATCTTAACGCTGGTAATCCCCATCATGACTAAACCACCCAGTACCGTCACGCTAGAGCGCAGTGCCATGGACAGACTCGAACCCACCACAGTTTGTAGCAAAGTAGAATCGGCGGTAAAACGGGAGATCACTTCACCGGTGCGCACCTTAGCGTAAAAGGCGGGTGAGAGTTTAAGCAGTTGATTATAAACAGTCAGACGAATATCGGCGCTGACCCGCTCACCAAGCCAAGTCATCAAATAGAAACGGCAAAACACCGCTGTGCCACTGACGGCGCTAATTGCGAGCACTAACAGTATGATTTCATTCAGCCGCTGCGCATTATCCCTTACAAAGCCTTCATCGACCATCAAGCGCACACCTTGGCCTAATGATAGCCAAGCGAGCGAGCCTATCATCAAGCAAATCATCGCCGCGACCACTTTCAGTTTATAGGGTTTAAGAAAGCCCATAATCCAAGGCAATACCGATTTTTGCTGCGCCGAGGTCCGTTTAGCCTTTGATGTATCAGCGCTTGTTGTAGGCGTGACTGGAATTAACGTTTCAGGCAATGGCACAGTTCCCCCGTTAATGGGTTCAGATGATTTGGCTAGTTCGGCTGTCGGCTTAATCACGGGTGGCATCCTTGAGAGAGGTAAAGCGATTCTAATATAACATCAGCATGAATGGGTTATCTGCAGCCTTGCGATACCAAGTGACCGCTTGGGCATTATCTTGCGCGACGCCTTTTGCATTTCGGGCCCCCATCAGACCCCCATAAAAACGCCAAAATGATTATAACCCAGCTGCCTACGCACTGGCGGTTGGCATTCTCTATCGCCGGCAAAATAGTCACACCATGCCACCGGCGGCTTTATCGCTTTGGCAGCCATGCTCTCACCAACTTGTCAACGTCACTCAGTGCGTTTGATTAAGTAAGATAGCTCCACATTCACAGGACATTACATAAGGAACGCACAATGGCCAATATTTCTTCGCAATACATTTTTGGGCAGCAGGAAAACAAAGTAAATCTAGCCACCCAAGTTAAAACAACAACATAATGTACTTAGGCTTGCCTTTAAGTAACAAAAAATCACTTAGCAACTAAAAAGCTGACAAGGTAGGATTCAAATCGATGATGATGG
>JBOFUF010000166.1:0-9486 GCA_051652445.1 Shewanella sp. | reverse complement strand
CTGCGTGTGCTCCAGAATATGAGCCTGCTCGGCTTCAAACTGGGCTTTCCAACAGCCGACGTGATCTTGGATCAATAAACCATTTTCAAGATCCAGCGCCCAAGCTCTTGGATTCAGATTTGAGCCTGTGATCAAATGCTTATTACCATCGGCACTAATACCTTTAAGGTGATAACTGTTGTTGCCATGTTTCCACAGATGAATATTCAACTGACCATTATCAATCGACCACTGTTGGCGTTTAGCAAACTTACGCAAAGATTGCTCGTACATGTAGGGCAAGGCCCCTATGGTTGAAAAATCCTGCTCAGGCGGAATATAGAAATCGTTTGCTGTCTTGTCACCTACGACGATATCGATACGTTTACCATTGCGTAAATGCTTAGCTAACGCACGGACCAAAATGTAAGGTGGATTAAAATAGGGCGTGCAGATAAATAGCGAGTCTTTTGACTCCTCTACCAAAGCGACAATCACTTTATTCAATAGGTTTTTCTTACGTCCCAGTCCAAGTAACGGCGTAATGCGATTACCTCTTCTGGTTTCGGTAAACTGATATTCAGCATCAGACAGCCTTAGCTTAAAGCTGCGCATGTCGGCCTTTGGCGGCAACACTTCGTGCTCAGCATTTTGCGCTAATGAACATACCGCAGGATCTGCAATGATATTTTTCTGGATCATTGCACGCATACTGCACGCTAATTCGGCCGACTCAATCAAGTGATAACGATCGAAACGGTATTTATCGTGTTGCTGCAAATAAATATTATTGAGACTGGCACCGCTATAAATGACAGCATCATCAATAATAAATCCCTTAAGATGCAGCACACCCATAAATTCACGGGATTTGACGGGGACACCTAAGATATCAATAGGATATTCGGCTGCTGCCATGACATTACGGTACATCAAATAGTTACCGCTGTCGCCTTTGTGGCCGATCAAGCCACGTCTGGCACGGTGAAAATCAACTAACACTTTAATATCAAGCGCTGGATCGGCTGCTTTGGCATCCATCAGTGCTTGTAATATCTCACGACCCGCTTCGTCATCCTCTAAATACAACGCCGCAATATAAATACTGTGCTTGGCGTTTGCGATACGAGCGAGTAATTCAGCCTTGAAACGGCATGGCGTGAGCAACCACGTTAAAGCCTCGGGTTGAACGGCTATTCCACCAAGCTTATCTAGCAAGGCATCCTCCTTTAAACATGCTGACCACCCCGATAAGAAGCACTGGGGTTCAGTGATAAAAACATCACAGCAATATGTGTTAACTCTGGATAGGCCTCTGTCACTGCCTGCCTGATCGTTTGTTCTACTTTAAGATGGATATCAGGATCTTTAGGGAACCAGAGTAACTCAACTTGGACGAAGCGTTGATCAATTTTTCCATTTCGAAAACTGATGCTTGGGATCCAATCTAAAGTGAAACTCTCTGCATTACCTTTACATACATCCGCCAATGATTGCAGTAATGTTTGGCTAAACGCAGCAACAACCACTTGTGGTAAGCCGCGCATACTAATATGTGGCATGATTTAGTTGTTACCTAAGAACCTGAAATCGTAAGGAGTAGAAATTACCGACTTCACCTCGTCTCGGCAAGGCTTTTCTCCCAAAAGACTGCTTAAACCTTGCGGTTTTGCTGGTAATTTGAGCTTGCGCGGTGTAATCCCACTATAGGGCATAAGTTTAAGCACACATTAGCTTGCTTGGGCTTACTTTAAAGTACAGTAGATGCGTGATATCTTGCGTATTACTCGCATGTTAATGCGTTGTTTGAACGCAACATACGCTGTTTTATTACGCAGCAATAAACCATGCAGTCCATCTTTGGTTTCAGTTAACGCCACCTAAAATGTCTGCCAAATCACAAAATAATCTTCATGCCCATTTCATTCACCCCGAATCCCGTGATTTAGCGTAAACTAAAACGCCTATTTACGCTTAGACCCACACGATAAAATTAAGATTATGAACAAAAAAATTCTGCTGACGTTAGCACTGACCTTGCTGCTTGCTTGGGGTATTTTCCATTTTAAAACCCAGTTGGGATTACTCATTCTGCCGCTGTTTATTGGGCTGGTCATGTTTGTTACCCTGCGTTTATATCGTTTAATGGAAAAGGATGATGACAGTCATGAGGATTAACTTCACAGGGTTTCAAGTTCAATTGAAGGCTAATATGTGCTTATTTACATTGGCCAATCACTAAGAATATGAAAAAGCTTCTCAAAACCATGCTCTATACCTGCGTACTCTTAACGGCAAGTCAGCATATCAATGCAGAGCAACAGGATTCAAAGGCAATAGCGGCTCAAACGTCACTCCGCCAAGCCATCAACCAGATCAGCCCTCGGCATTCACAAATTGCCTTGTTAGCAATGGATATGTCGAACAATCACGTGATCTATAGCCAACAAGCTGAAACGCTGTTTATTCCTGCCAGTACCCAAAAACTGCTTACGGCAGTCAGTGCTATCGCCCAACTCGGGCCTGATTTTCGTTATGCCACAGAATTATGGACTGATGCACCCATACAGAAAGGTCATATCACTGGCAGCGCTTACTTGCGCTTTAGCGGTGATCCCACTCTCACTCATGCCGATCTCAAGGCCATGTTTGCCCATCTGGTGAAACAAGGCATTACCCGAATCGATGGACATCTGTATTTGCTTGGTGATAAGCAGGAGCAACTACAAGCCCCTGGCTGGGTATGGGATGACTTAGGCATTTGTTTTGCGGCGCCAGTGTCGAGTTATATTATCAATCAGAACTGCGTCTATGGTCAGTTTAGCCCAAGTAACGTCAATAAACCCTCACAGGTGAGTCTACGGACCGGTAGCTATGGGGTTAATATCAGTAGCGATGCGGTATTTGATCAACATGCAAGCCGTGAATTTTGTCAACTGGATCTTATGCGACTAGGTCAAAATAACTACCATTTGCGTGGCTGTTATCCGGGTGCAGAGGCCATTCCATTAGCTATCGCGATCAGTGATCCAGTCAAATTTGCCCAAGATAACCTGACTTCACTGCTTAAAGGCGAGATATCACTCGCGGGTAAAGTACAACTTGGCAAGCGCTTACCCCCCAAAGCAACGCTCATTGCTAGCCATAGCTCTGCTCCCTTGACGGAATTACTCGATACTATGCTGCTTAAGTCAGATAATTTGATTGCCGATAGCCTTTTTAAGCAACTTGGTAAACATTATTTCAATACCCAAGGTAGCTTTACCAATGGTGCCGCTGCTATGCAACGGATTTTAACCCATTTAGGTGTAGATCTCAGTAATGCGAACATTGTCGATGGCTCAGGACTGTCACGCTATAACTTACTGAACGCCAAGCAGTTAGCGGCAGTATTGGCGTTGATCCACCAAGATGATCGCTTTCGTTCGTTAATCACAAGCCTGCCACAGGCGGGGATCAGCGGCACCTTAAGATATCGAAAAGGCTATAATAAGTCGCCACTTAAACAGCAAATTCTCGCTAAAACAGGCTCAATGCAAGGCGTGTCTAACTTAGCGGGCTTTATCCGTTTGCCCCAGCATAATGACACCCTGTTTGTGGTGCTTGAAAACGGCATAAGTCCTGAGCATAAACATCTGCATAAACCTTCATTCAATGCCGAGTTTCTTAAACAGTTAATTGCAGTGTTACAAGGGTCAACTCCCACCGCCGCGCTTAACACCGCAGATCACTAACCCCAAGAGTAAATGATCTGGAGTATAAACAGCATTGCATAAAACAAAAAAGCACTGATTACTCAGTGCTTTTTTTGTTTTTATTTAAAAAATTATTGAAATAGTGCTTAGAACAACTCTGCAGGCATCGCCATCGTTGTCGCATCACCCGCTCTGACTTGAGCGATATGATAATCCGCTTTAGGCAGTAACTTATCAAAATAGAACTTCGCTAAGTAGGCTTTCTGCTCGGCGAAAGCTTTATCCTCATGATCAGCGACTTTATCGACCATAGCCAACCAGTAGAAACCATATAAGGTGTAACCAAAGGCATCTAAAAAATCGACCGCGCAGGCATTAATGAGTGCTGGCTGAGCCAATTTTCGATCATTAACAGACTCGGCAACGATGACCAAGGCATCTAAACGTGCACACACGGCAGCCACTTTCACCGCATCAACGTGGGTGAATGCCCGCATTTGTGCCTTCAAGTCTGCCACAAATTCGTTTAATGCGGCTAAGTTATCACCCGTGACTTTACGACCGAGGAAATCGATGGCTTGAATGCCATTGGTGCCTTCATAAATTTGCGCGATACGGGTATCACGTACTAATTGCTCAATACCGGTTTCACGTATATAGCCATGGCCACCAAAGACTTGTTGCGCCATGATCGTCGCATCTAAACCCCGATCAGTTAAAAATGCCTTGGCCACTGGCGTTAATAAACCCACATAACGCGTCGATTTAGCTTTGACTTCATCTTGTCCATATTTGGCTAAATCCAGTTGCTGCCCCGTAAACACAGATAAAGCACGACCGGCTTCTGTCATAGCACGGATGGTCAATAACATACGACGCACATCACCGTGAACAATAATCGGGTCGGATTCGCTTCCCGTCGGTGAACCGCCAGCAGCAACGCCTTGATTACGCTCTTTCGCATAATCGGCCGCCATCTGGTAAGCCGCCTGCGCACTGCCAAGCCCCTGAATACCGATAGCTAAACGCTCATAGTTCATCATAGTGAACATGCACACGAGACCACGATTGGGCTCGCCAATCAAAAAGCCTTGGGCATTGTCATAGTTCATCACACAGGTCGCAGAACCTTTAAGGCCCATTTTGTGCTCAATAGAACCCACTGACACCGCATTTGCATTCGCTAAACTGCCATCGCTATTAACCGATATTTTAGGCACAAGGAAGAGTGAAATCCCTTTGCTATCAGGTAACTTTGCAAGCACTAAGTGAATGACGTTTTCAGTTAAATCATGGTCGCCACCCGTAATAAAAATCTTACTGCCCGTGATTGCATAACTGCCATCATCCTGCGGTAAAGCACGGGTGCGAATATTACGCAGATCAGAACCGGCTTGCGGCTCTGTCATATCCATAGCGCCTGCCCATTCGCCGGAATATAGCTTAGGCAAATAAGCTTGTTTTAATGCTTCGCTGCCGTGGGCATTGATACATAAAGCCGCACCTGCAGTTAACGAGCCATAAAGCGTAAACGCATTACAAGCACCGTAGGCCATTTCGTCGACTAAGATCCCCAGCATCTTTGGCATGCCCATGCCACCAAACTCAGGATCGCCACACAAGCCAATCCAACCGCCCTGGGAATACTGCTCATAAACGGCTTTATAGCCATCAGGGGTAATCACTTGATTATCTTGATGTAACACGCCCTGCTCATCGCCCGTCCGGTTCAGTGGATGGATCAACTCACGGCTGATCTTGGCGGCTTCTTCCAAAATGGCATTAGCCGTGTCGATATCAACCATTTCTGCAATCTCAGGCAATTGTGCCCAAGTATTAGGGGCATCAAAGACCTGTTCTAGCAGGAAACGCATATCCGTCAACGGGGCTTGGTAAGGATTCATTGGTAGGCTCTTAAACGTGAAATTAAAACAGTTGTTTTAATTTATACCAGTTCACTGCAGAAAACAATCTCATTACAAATACTGCTGTGAATAATATAAAAGTGTTGAAATGTGCAAGCTAAGGGTAAATTCACCCCATAAAACACAAAAACCCTTAAGTCTGAACTTAAGGGTCTCTATTTTATCAGTTTTACAACAGGTTTGTTGCCGCGTTCGCTCACAGGCTTGTGGCAATTACCACATTAAATCATCCGGAATGGCATAATCTGCATAGGGATCATCTTCAACGACCACAGCTTTAGATTCATCCTGTTGCCACAAATAACCGCACCACTGCGGTACCAACAGTTTGACCCGTTCAGCTAACTTATGCGGTACTAAGTAACTCTTATCTTCGTAACGTACTATACCTAACTGCCCTTTAAGCAATTCTGCTTGCAGTTTTTCATCTATGTATAAAGAATAGATTTTATTATCAAGAGTATAGTTAAACTTCACTTCGGCATAAGCTGGGATCTTAATCGCAAACTGAGTGAACTCAGTGATTAAACCTCGCACCTGTCCACGCTCAGATGCCTCAGCAAAACGTTGCTCATTTAATGCTTTATCTTTTTGCGCCTGTAGCCGTTTTTGTTCGGCGACTTCTTGTTTAAACGCACTGGAGCCATCGTCCACTCGCGATTTTTTGTCACGACGTTGTTGGGTCTTAACATCGCGTACCTTTTGTTTACTGGCAAGCCCTGCTTTGAGTAGCTGCTCTTGTAATGCATTAGCCATGGATCATTACCTACTTAATTTCTATAAAATCAACATTCTCGATTTTGAATAACAATAATCTAGAACCAAACTACATTTTTGCGGCCAATTCGCCAAGCTCTGTCATCGCTATACTGGCGCCGCCAAGTGACCAACCGCCATCAACCGGCAGCACAACTCCCGTAATATAAGAAGCTAATTCAGAGCCTAAGAATAATGCGGCATTAGCGATATCCTCCCCTGTGCCATTACGTTTTAGCGGAACGGATTGAGCAACCTTCTGCTGCAATGCGCTGCTCGGCGCAAGCCGATTAAACCCCTCAGTATTAGCGATGGGGCCTGGCATAATTGAATTAATTCTTATCCCTTCACAACCCCACTCTAAGGCTAAGGTTCGGGTTAACATATCGACTCCCGCTTTAGCGGCACACACATGCACTTGCATGGGCATTGCAATTGAGGCCTGCGGCGCCGAAATCTGAATAATATTACCATTGGGGCGGCGTAGCAAAGGATAAGCCTGCTTTAATACTTGAAAGCTGCCAAGTAAATCAATGTCCATCACAGACTTAAAACCATTGACTGAGAGTTTAGCGGCGCTAGCAGGGAAATTACCCGCCGCGCCACTGACTAACACATCGATAAAGCCGAACTCAGCAGCAATGGTATCAAAACCAACTACGAGAGCGCTAAGATCGCGCACATCAAAACTCACGCCTAAATGAATACCGTCTGGATTGGCCTGTTGCAACTGCAGTACTGCAGCATCGATTTTATCTTGGCTGCGACTCGCAACAGCCACATTTGCACCAGCCTGCGCGAACGCAATAGCAATCGCGAGATTTATTCCACTGGTACCACCGACAACGACAACATTCTTACCTTGATAGTTAAACATCGTCGCATTCAACATGGGCGTTCTCCGTGATATAAGTACTCTGGGTATGATTATTCTATGTCGTTATGCAAAATACTATTTTACACGTTATTGAAATTCACACCGTTATTCAAACGACTATAGCAATGATTGATAAATCGCTTGCAATGCCGCTAATGGATCAGCGGCTTTGGTGATGGGACGGCCTATCACTAAATAATCCGAACCCGCGCATAATGCCTCTAGCGGCGTCATCACACGATGTTGATCGCCGGCATCACTACCAACAGGACGTATCCCAGGTGTCACCAGTTTAAAATCCTGACCTAACAGTGATTTTAATGCTGTTGCTTCTTGGGCGGAACACACCACACCATCAAGTCCCGCTTGCTGGGTAAGCTTTGCTAAGCGCTGAACATGCTCAAATGCAGGAACGTTAATGCCAAGTGATTTAAGATCATCATCGCTCATGGAGGTTAATACTGTGACTGCGATCAGCATAGGTGCTTGGTCGCCGTAGGGCAGTAAGGCCTTTTTAGCCGCTTGCATCATGGCTAATCCACCACTGGCATGCACGTTCGTCATCCATACACCCAGCTCTGCAGCTGCTGCCACGGCTTTAGCGACAGTATGAGGTATATCGTGAAATTTCAAATCGAGGAATAAATCAAAGCCACGATCATGGATATCTTTCACCAGTTGCGGACCAAATAGGGTAAACATTTCTTTACCCACTTTCAGACGGCACATGTTGGGATCGAGTTGTTCTATCAGCTGCAAAGCATGGTTTTTATTATCGTAATCAAGTGCTACGAGGATAGGTTTAGTGGTCATCATCTCTCCAACTGGGTTACACAAACTGCGTATTCTTCTTATCCATTATTCGCCATCTAAGCCTCTGATCCGCTTGATACTGCCCCACTTTTTACAGGAGGGACAATGCCAGTAAAGCGCATGGGCAGGGAAACCACACTCTTTACAACGGTAACTCGGACGGAATTTAATTTGTTGTTCAACCAGCTGTTCTAGCATAGTTAAACTTTGCTTAGCTTGCCCTTCTTCGGCTTGATGCAAATGCATTTGCATCAAGTGCTGAAAACCTTTCATCGTCGGGTGGCGATATAACTCATTGAGCACCATGGTTTCAGCCGCTTTAATCTGCTCTAAACTTATCATGTGCTGCGCTAACGCGACAACCACAGATGCTCCAGCACCGTCGGCCAAGGCACCTGCCAATAACTCTTGAAAACCTTCTTTATCTTCAGTATCACGATAAACTTGTTTAGCTGTCGGGATAGCATCTGCAAAAAGCTCAATATCCGCTTTTTTCAGTAGCAACAGCATTTGTTTACACTGGGAGTAATCTTGAATATCGAGGAATTTTTTTGCTAAAGTCAATAATGCCCGCCCACATTGGGGATCTTGCTTTAGCGCCTGTTGCAGCCGTTTAATCTTCTGTGCGTCGTCACAGACTTCATCGGCTAATTGGCAATAAAAATGTGCCGTTAATGGTTTTAATACTTGCTGGCGTTTACGACTCAGACGTTTAGTGATATCAATCGCTTTCTGCCATTCTTTAATCACCTGATAGATATCAATTAAGTGATTCTCGGACTCTTCACTGTGATCATCTTGACTCACCAAATTCATAAAAATTTCTTCTGCACGATCGTAAATTCCTGCGGCCAGATAATCTTTACCGAGCTCCATCATAGCGACGTCGCGCTGTTCATTGGTTAATGTTGGACGGGCGATTAAATTTTGATGAATACGAATAGAGCGGTCGACCTCTCCGCGTTTACGGAACAGAGAACCAAGTGACAAATGAGTATCGATGGTTTCATCGTCAACATCTAACATACTGATAAACAAATCGACAGCTTTATCCGATTCGTTCGACAGGAGAAAATTTAGACCTGTAAAATAATCTCGGCTTAATTGTTTACGTTGATTACTTTGATTTTGCCTTATGCCCCGTCGCCCCATATACCAACCGTAACCGGCCGCAATGGGAAGCAACAGAAAGAGGATTTCCAGCATATTAGGCGTCTACATCCTGAGGGATTTTAGCGATCATTTGATTTAATGTCTTTTTTGTTGCCGCTAAACTCAATTTCAAGCGGATAATATAGTAGCTCGCAAATAACCAGCTTAAGATAAAACCAGCAAAAAAGACGATCGCCAGCACCACAGGTAAACGATATTCACCCTGTGCAACAAAATAACTGATGGTCACCACTTGTTCGTTGCGCGCGCCAAAAATCAACGCCAGAAT
>JBOFUF010000165.1:0-8293 GCA_051652445.1 Shewanella sp. | reverse complement strand
GTCTATAATGCGCGCTCAGTTCAGAGCTGGTAGGGTGAAAGAGATTGATGAGGTTTCGTTAGCCCTATGTATCAAATGTTAGTCAACCTTCTGAGGTGCTTGCTGGCTAAAGCCGCGAGATAATCGGGAAGCCAGTGAGATTCTGGCACTGCCCCCGCAACGGTAAAAGGTGAGAGAAGACCGCGTTTGATTGGTGTGTTCAAGACTGAACCCCATCGTCAAATGTGAAAGGTCAGTCTCGCGTTAATCCAACTTTTAATGGATTAACATAGCCTAAGTCCGGAGACCGGCCCTAAAGGTGTTTTTGAGATTTCGGTGGGCAGATCTCAAAATGCGATATTTATCGTCAGTATTTACCACTGAATTAACGGTATCGTGGCGTCAATGCCCCGTTTTCCTTGCAGGAGTTAAAGGTAAAATGGGAACAAATCCAACAAAAATCGCGCTGCTGATCGGCAGCCTTTGCAGTTTTTCAATTATCGCGCCCGTTATGGCAGCTGACGATACCCGCACAGTTAAAGTCGACGAGCATCTGGTTGTGATTGGCCGCTCTGATAAGACCCCGTTAAATATTGCCGCTAATGTCAATGTGATTGACGCCGCCACGATTGAAATGAGCGGCGCCACTAGCCTGACTGAGGTTTTACGGGGTCAAAGCGGTATTCAAATTTCTGATAATAATATCGGCACTAGCTTTGCCATGCGTGGTTTTAGCGCCAGCAGTGCGGTTAACAATACGCTCATTTTGCTCGATGGTCGTCGGCTTAATAATATTGATATCGCCGCGCCAAGTCTCAATGCTATTCCGCTTAATCAAGTGGAACGCATTGAAATTTTATCGGGTAGTGCGGGTGTACTTTATGGTGACCAAGCTGTGGGAGGGGTGATTAATATTGTCACTAAGTCCCCTGACAATACCGGCGGTAGCGTGCAGTTATCGGGTGGCAGCTTTGATACTTACGAAGGTCGCGGTGATATTTCTGGCGCGATCAACAAGGATTGGCGTTACTTTTTCACTGGTAGCTACAATCAAGGCGACAACTACCGTCAGCACAATGCTAACGAAACGGGTTCTATTTTAGGCCGCATTCAATATAAAACCGCCACTGACTCTTTCTTTGTTGAAACCAGCTACTACGATAACGATCGTGAAAATCCGGGCGAGCTCACGAAAGATCAATTTAAACAAAACCCTCGTCAATCTTTCAATAAAAGCGAATATGTCCACGAGATGACCACCGCGGCACGCACCGGTTACCTGCATCAGCTTAATCAACATTGGGCTTTAGCGGCGGACGTAGATTATAGCGATACCTTAGTGTCTTCATTAAACTGGGGCTCGAACAGCCATAATACTCGCTCACTGTTGATGTTTAGCCCTAAAGCGTTAGCGAATTACACTACGCGTCAAGGTGAACTCAACCTAGTGACAGGCTTAGATATTAGCCGTGGCAAAGCTGATTTTGACACTATGACGCGCAGTAATCTGCAACAAATGCAAAGCGCTTATGTGCAAGCCACAGTACCATTGAGCCATACTTTGAGCTACGTTGTGGGTGGTCGTTATGCTTGGATCCAGGATGAGCTTACAGATGCAAAAGTATATCCTCAAGGTGTTGATCTTGATGAAAATGCTCATGCATTCGAACTGGGTTTAAATTACCGCCCCAGTGCTGAGCACAGACTTTATCTGCGCGCTGATGATAATTTCCGTTTTGCCAAAGTAGATGAGCAAGCCTATACGCCTAAAGGTGTGTTTGGGTTAAAGCCGCAAACGGGTCGTTCCTATGAAGCGGGTTGGGATTGGACGCTTGCCAGCCAAACTTTACGTCTAAGTCTGTATCGTCTTGATTTAGAGGATGAGATTGTCTTTGATCCGAGTGCCGAAACGCCAGAAGGCGGTGACTTTATTGGTGCAAATATCAACGCCGACGCTTCTCGTCGTTATGGTGCCAGTGCCGATTGGGATTGGCAGGTGACTCAAGCACTGCAACTCGGGCTTGAGTACAACTATACCGATGCCGAATTTACTGCGGGTTTAAATGATGGCAAAGAGCTGTCTTGGGTGGCAACACACACGGGGCGCGGTTATGTCAGTATGGATTTTGCTGAGCATTTTCAAATATTTGCCGAAGCTATCTATACGGGCGATCGGTTTATGGAAGGCGATAACGCTAACGAAGGTGATAAGCTAGCAAGTTACGTGCTCGGTAATGTAGCCTTGAATTATAATCGTGATGCTTGGATTGCCAGTCTGCGTATCGATAACCTCTTTGATAAAGATTATGTCAGTGCGGGTTATTATGCTGGTGGTTTGTGGGATGGCTATTACTCTGGTCGAGGCCGTGATGTTCGTTTCACTGTGGGCTACCGCTTCTAACTATTGATGAGCTATCTAATAACAAAGCCAGACTCAGTCTGGCTTTTTATTTTTTACGCTCTGTTCCAAGAATAAATCTTAAAATAGGTATAGTCTTGATTATTGTTTCAGTAGAGTGATTTAATTGCCACTATCGATAGTGTTAACGGGCAGTCGTCACTAAATAGGCGTAATTTATATTTACTCTGCAGTTTATGGCTGAATTATTAGTACTTTAGGTTTCATGTGAGCTGTGACCGAATCATCTTATTGTTAATAAACAGGTGTAAAGTGTCTTATGACAGATCTTGAGCAACAGGTTTTTACTCAAGTTAGCGCTATCATCGCGAACGAAGAGCAAGTGATAGGTCGCCGAGGGATCCTCATTCCACTCAAAAAAGCGATCTTGGCCGAAGGCGACATTCGTAACGTGATCGACATTGTCTCGAGCGATCCGGCATTAGCAGCGCATATGCTCATGCGCAGTCATTGCGCACAGGCATCTGGGGTGATTAACCCTAAGACTCGTTCATTGAAAGAAGCGCTGATCCGCTTAGGCCAAGTGAATATCTATCGCTATGCCTTTACGTTTTATCTCAAAGAACGCCTCGGCGAACTGCCACAACCCTATAAGAAATTGGTTCAAGGTTATTGGAAGTTAACTGAAGATATTGTAACCGATGCGGTGGACAGTTTAGCGGATATGAAAGGGCTTGAGGTCGATGCGGATGAAGTGCAAACCTTGGCTCTGTTCAGTGTGTTCGGCCAAATTATTACGCTCACAGCATTTGCCTATTTAAATGCCGGTGCCGAACAATCATTCCCATTAAGTGTGATTAAGTCATTGATTGATAATCAACAGCAGACCTTAACCATCGAAGCGTTCGAGGCCTTAGATCTCGATCAGGATCTGCGTCAAGAATTTATGATCGCCCATAATCTGCGCCAGACCCGTAACCCCAATTCCCCTGGATTAATCTTGCGGCGCGTTTTGTCTATGCGTGGGTTGTTGATGAATCCGCTGTAATTTGTCGATGCTATGAAATAGTCATTTGACTCAATAAACAAGCCTGCATTTGCAGGCTTGTTTACTCTATGTCACCCGCATTAATTCGTCTTCTGCTGGTGGGATAAACTTTCCCTCGCCACCCGTTGTAACCCAATGGCATCGGCCTCGGGGTGTACGACATTCACTCGCCAAACACCCTAAATGTGGAGGCCATGGTGCACTTAATCGATAAAGCGGCGCAAAAAGTGCCCGTACGTCAGCTGTGGGGCAACCCTGATTGCGGCCTAAAAAACCGAACGTGGGATGACGTCGAACCCGCCTTGAAAAACATGGTCGATGCTACCCGCAAACGGCGTCGCCGCCTTGGTTAATATGATGCTTGAGTGAAATATTTTTTACCGAGTTTATTGCTTGCTGACTTATGCATCTCGCGGTAAGCCTTTTTCGATAATGCGCACCATGCGCTCGGTTTTGCGGCGGGCTTTTTGTTGTGCAGTTGCAGCGCTTTCAGCAAGGCGCGATTGCTGGGCCTTAAGCGCCCATTCGATATGCTCACGCACTATCTCATCGATATCTTCGCTGTGATTGCGGGCGTTAAGTGCGGCAATAATGCTTGGGCTGGCGGGTGCGTTGCCCAGTGCTACGGCAATATTACGAAGCCAACGTTTATGACCGATGCGGCGAATGGCGCTGCCTTCGGTTTGTTTGAGAAACTCGGTTTCGCGCCAAGCAAAAAGGCTGAGAAGATCAGGCTGCTTTAACTGTGGGCGAATATGAAAGTCAGTTTCTTCGGTCAGCGGCGCTTGGCGATTGATGGGGCACACGAGTTGGCAATCATCACATCCATAGATGCGATTGCCCATAAGTGGCCTAAATTCTTCGGGAATAGCGCCTTGCAGTTCAATGGTGAGATAGGAAATACAGCGTCTGCCATCGACGACATAAGGGGCGACGATTGCCCCTGTTGGGCAGGAGGTGATGCAAGCCACACAGCTGTTGCAACCTTCTTGAATGGGAATATCCACAGGTAGAGGGAGATTAATCAGTAGCTCACCTAAAAAGAACCAACTGCCAGCCTCATGGTTGAGTATGAGTGAGTGTTTACCTGTCCAGCCTATACCGGCTTTTTCGGCTAAGGGGCGCTCAAGTACTGGCGCTGAGTCAACAAAGGGACGAAAGTCAGCGGCATCGAAACCGAGAGAAACTAACTCTGCACTGATTTGATCTCCCAGCTTTTTAAGTCGAGCGCGGATCAACTTGTGATAGTCGCGACCTCCGGCATAACGGGAAATATAACCTAAGTTGGGGTCAGTGAGATGGGTTGCAAAGCCAGCTTCGGGGGGCAGATAGTCCATCCGTACGGAGATCACTCGCACTGTGCCCGGATGCAGTTCTTGCGGGCGAGCGCGCATCATGCCATGGGTGGCCATATAGGCCATTTCGCCATGAAACCCTTTGTCTAGCCAGGCTTGGAGTGTGGTTTCCTCAGCGGTTAAATCCGTATCGCAAATGCCAACCTGCGCAAATCCGAGTGCTTTGCCCCAGGTTTTAATTTTTAGTGCGAGCTGTGCCATGATGCTGGCACTGGGTTGTTTTTTTTGGGGGGGGCTTAACGTCGACATGGATTGATTGCAGCGAGATTCTTGGCTAGGTAGCAATAGGATAGCAGTTTTCACTTATTAGTGACGAGTTTACTCGGGGAATGCCGTCGTGTGTATCCTATGTTGGTTATACCCGAGTGGTGAGTGATCAACATTACCTCGCAGATGTATTAGTGGGCGCGGCAATGGGTGCGCTTGCGGGGTGGTATTTTACTCAGCCCTATAAAAGTATTACAGTTACGCCGATTGCGGGTAACGGCGTTTATGGTTTATATGTGAGTGGTCCGTTTTAAGTCTATTTTTGAATGAATGTTAATCGAGATTTTTATGAGTGAATTATCAGCTGTTTACCGTGAAACTGCCGAGCAGATTTCTTACAATGTCGCCAATAAAGTGCTGCCAATGGCAACACTTCCGGATGGATTATTGGCCGCATATCAAAGTCTGTGCGCCGAACTGTTGGAAGATAGAGAGGGCAAATTTAGCCAAGCTTGGGCAGCTTTACCTGCTAGCGCGCGTAATCTCATGGAACAAGCCGCATTCCATGGTTTTTATATCGCCAATGCTTGGTTGCAGTTGAGCCGTGTTGCCCAAGAGATTTCTGAGCAGGCCGATACCGATGGTGAAATCCAAGAGCAAGAATATAACGGTATCTTTACCCGTTTAGCCGATGAGTCGCTCAAGGAAAGCCTGCGTAAGTTGAAGAAAGCACGTACTGATCGCGCTATGCTCAATAGCTTTAAACAGGTGATGGCGCCTTAGTTTTTAGTGAAATAAGCGCAGAGTTTGAAAATAAACAAGCCCGTCACTGTGCAGTGATGGGCTTTTTTCTGGCATAAACGCTTAGCTAAAGCGGCTTTGCCACGATGTAAGTCGCGGCAAAGGGGGGGGGTTAGAACGAGGTGCGTTTGTAGCGGCGGTATTCTGGACGCCAGAAATTACCTTCAATGGACTGCTGTAAGATTTCATCGCTCATTGGCAACGTTAACCCTTGTTCAACTGCGACTTTACCTACGGCGAAAGCAATGTGTTTACTCACTGCATGGATATCTTCTAGTTTAGGCAGCAGTGGACCGTTACCATCAATTGCCAGTGGTGAGCATTCGGCGAGTGCGCGGCTTGAAGCCATTAACATGGCATCGGATACATGGCGTGCGCCAGATGCTAACACGCCTAAGCCAATACCTGGGAAGATAAAACTGTTGTTACACTGAGCAATTTCATAGGTTTCACCATCGACAACCACAGGCTCGAACGGGCTACCTGTGGCGACCAGCGCTTGCCCAGCAGTCCAATGTAAAATGTCCTTTGGTGTGGCTTCTACGCGACTGGTGGGGTTCGACAGTGGGAAAATAATTGGCCGAGCACAATGGCTGTGCATAGCGCGAATAATTTCTTCGGTAAATAAACCAGGTACACCAGACACGCCAATCAGCACTGTGGGCTTAGCGTTGTTAACCACATCAAGCAATGAAATATTTTCGCTGAAATTATTCCAGTTTTGGATATTAGCGCATTTTTGAGTTAATTTTTGCTGGAATGGCAACAGGTTAGGCATGTTGTCGAGCAATAAGCCCCAGCGGTCAACCATACACACTTGAGTGCGAGCTTGCTCGTCGCTTATTCCTTCTGACACCATTTGTGCCACGATAGCTTCGGCAATCCCGCAACCTGCGCTACCGGCCCCGAGGAAGGCGATACGCTGTTGATTTAATTCAGTGCCAGCCGCTTTACAGGCGGCCAGTAATGAACCGACAGCAACGGCAGCAGTGCCTTGAATATCATCGTTAAAGCAGCAATAGCGATCCTTATAACGCTCTAAGATTGGCATCGCATTTTTTTGGGCAAAGTCTTCAAACTGGATTAACGTATCTGGCCAACGCACATGTACGGCTTGCATAAAGGCTTCAATAAACTCGGCATATTCTTCGCCACCGATGCGTGGGTGGCGCCAGCCCATATACATAGGGTCTTCTAACAACTGGGGATTATCAGTGCCGACATCTAAGGTAATCGGCAGAGTATACGCTGGACTGATACCGCCACAGCTGGTGTAGAGTGACAGCTTACCAATAGGGATCCCCATTCCACCAATACCTTGATCGCCAAGGCCTAAAATACGTTCACCATCGGTGACGACGATGATTTTAACTTTTTGGCGAGTCGAGTTATTGAGAATGTCATCGATCCTATCTTTGTTGGGATAGGAGATGAACAAACCGCGGTTACGACGATAGTTTTTCGAGAAACGCTCACAAGCCAAACCGACAGTCGGCGTATAGATAATGGGCATCATTTCGCTGATGTTATTTTGCACTAAACGATAAAATAAGGTCTCGTTAGTGTCTTGGATGTTACGCAGGTAAATGTGCTTATCTAAGTCGTTATTGAAACTTCTGAATTGATCGTAGGCACGGGATGCCTGCTCTTCAATTGTTTCAATGGCATAGGGGACTAAGCCTTCGAGGTTAAAGAAAATACGCTCTTCTTCAGAAAATGCACTGCCTTTGTTAATCAAGGGAGCTTCAAGAATGGCAGGCCCTGCAAACGGAAGATAGAGGGGGCGTTTATTATCGTCCATGGGTAACCTTTGAGTGATTGTTTAAGTGGCTAGTATGTGCTGTAAGTCACGCAAGGTTATCATGAAATGTGATCTTTGTTGCAGGAAGGGTGAGCTATTTGTGGATTTTTTTGCCGCAGTAAAAAAGTCCGCGGTTTTAAACAGCATTTCGAATGGCGTTGTGATGGCTCGTTATATAAAGCAGCGATAAAAAATGCAGCCTAAGCTGCATTTGATCTTATAAGCGATGGCTTAGCGTTATACGCCGCGATACTTAAGGGATAAGCCGCGAATAAAATTGCGTAGGATTTGATCGCCACACTCTTTAAAATTCTTATGATCCGGATTACGGAACAGGGCGCTTAGCTCTGACTTTGACATTTGCACTTCGGCTAAGGCCAAGGCTGCGACTATGTCTTCTTCGCGCATTTCGAGGGCGACTCTGAGCTTTTTAAAGATAAGGTTGTTGTTTAAACGTGCAACGGGCGCTGGAATTTCAGCACCTTCACGTAAACCGCGCTTCTCGATAATAAGACCATCTAAAAACTGACATAAGGTCGTGTCGTTACAAGCTTTATAACCTTCTTCCTCTTCTTTACGTAGAAGATCAATCATCTCTTCGACAGGCACTTCTCTTCCAGCTTTAGCAAAAATTTTAATCATTTTTGCATTGCTAAAATCAAACACGAAGCGCAAACGGCGCAAAATATCATTATTAATCATGGTCATCTCTTGGCGCGGCTGCGCTGTCTGGTTTAAGAGGC
>JBOFUF010000164.1:0-3228 GCA_051652445.1 Shewanella sp. | reverse complement strand
CATACCATTAACGTTATAGGCGCCGGGGCGATAGGCATCACCCATCACAAACACCTGCATGGTGCGCAAGGCGCCAAAGCTGATAAAGGCATCGACCCCGATTTTTTGCTCTTTAATCCGGCTCTCTAGCTCAGTGCGCAATTGCTGGAATGTCTTGCCAGAAGCCGCAATGGGCCCAAGCGTCGGGAAGTCAATAAACCCTTCCCGGCCAATCGCCAGGTTATAAGTCGCATTTTCTTTGCCGTAGAGCTGGATGCGAATGCCATCACCCGGCCCCATTACATAATCATCGGCCACCGGCATATCGACTACCGGGGTATCGGTCAATGGCTCGCCAGCAAACACGCTGTAACCAAAGGGCTGCAATGCACCGGCTTGCGCCACCCCAGCCACTAATGGCCGTTGCGACGCTTGGCTGTAATCGACCTCACGGGGTGCTGCCACCGGGGCAGTATTGACCGGAGTCGAACTCGCTTGGCTAGCAGAACCACTTAGTTGCGCAGGATCAATACCATATTGCGCAGCCAAGGCCTGTTGCTGAGCCGGAGAGAGTTGTTTAAATTTCGCCATCATCTCAGGGGTCACTTGCGGCGCAGCCAATACAGGCAAACCGAGTAATGCCAATGAGAGCAGCATTCCTTTTTGTTTCATATTATTTACATTCACCCGTTATTAACCCCAACAAAATGCCCCCCGAACCAATATGGGAGGCAAAAAAAATACAGCCCTATTTTGCCAGCCTGCGCCAACGGTTGCCACCGATGGCTGAGGAATTGCCAATAACCGCACAAAAATTAACTTAAGAACTCATGATGTTCAACCTAGTTTAAAAGCAGGCATGGCATCGGCGGGCTTACGAATGATCACATTACCCGTCATTCCGCACATAATTTTTGTATTTCAAATGGTGACATTGCTCACACGGTATCGATCTAGTTGAGGAAGTTCGTGAATTTACTCACTTATTCGCGTGATGATGGACTGTTGGATAACAATTCACTTGATCCCACAGGAGGCGCACACATGCATCTGTACATTTCAGCTATTTCGGTTACCTTAATTGCAAAACACTCAAAATATTTATCTGCTGCTATTGTGTAGACTTCATGGCAGAAAATAAATACAGAAACAAGTGCGGAATGTCGGATTACAACAAGATTAATTCTTTACTTCGCTGCTGATGAAATATTTAAACACCTGACAAGTTAATGCAGTAAATAACTATTTAGAACCGGCTCATGACAATTAACAGATGCAGTTTTTTCTACATATGCACCATGTGATAAATGGTGGGAATGAATATTATCAATATGCAACAGCATAGTATATGACTGCGCCAGTCGCTGAGAATAAACTAAACATGACAATCATATTTTACGAATATTCAGACATGAGGGATTGTAAAATCGTCTCAGCGGCCACAGAAACTGAAAATTCGCGTTGCAACAACTCGTTCGCTTGCTGACCGAGTTGCTGGCGATATGCGGCATCTTGTAACATCTGCTCAGCTGCTTGATATAAGCCAGCATCATCACCGTTGAATCGAATCACCCCTGCGCCGTAATCATTTACCAGATCCATCAAATCATTGCCCGCATTCACACTACCAAGAATGGGTAGGTGCTGTACCATATAGCCCAGCAGTTTACCAGGGAAGTTATGGCTAGTGTGCTCAGCAGAAAGCGAGAACAAGCCAACGTCCACTTCGGCTAATATAAGTTTGAACTCGGTCTGATTGACTGAAGGCAAATAAGTGAAATTGGTTAACTGCCATTCGCTTGCCAATTGATTGATCAGCACGACCTCATCACCCTGACCAACATACACAAAGTGTGCTTTAGGGTACTGACTCATCGCTTTGGTTAAACGCATCAGGTTAGTCATATCCTGTGCATGACCAATATTTCCGCCGTAGAAAAAAATCACTTTATCTTGCAAGTTTAAGCGTTGGCGCAGTGGCAGATAATCGGCAGGAAATTGGCTTATCGGGGTGAGTGCTGCCCAGTTGCGCAGCACCTCCGTCGGGTAATGATTCCCCTCTTTTTTAAAAACCTTAATATTATTATCAGACATCAAACCAATCATCTTGGCCTGACGATAACTCAGGTATTCAAAAAAGCGAAAATAGCGGGTAATTAATGATTGCTCACCAATCATCCCAGCATCAATAGCCCAACGCGGGAACAGATCACGAAGCACCAAATAGGCAGGGCATTGACAGCGTTGGCAAAGCCAACGCACTAAGCCACCAAAAAAAATAGAGGGCGAGTAATACACCACCCCATCAAAACTTGCATTATTAATTTTTGAGCGCAGCGCACACCAAGCTCGAAATGATAATAAGCTTTCGTTGATTGCACGCTGCACTTTGCCAACATCTTTAATTTCGCCGCTTTTAAAACGCCAAATGGTTACACCATCGAGCGAATCACACATAAGTGTTGCAGTTTGATCAGCCTCTGGAGTTATCACCGTGACTTGGTGACCTTGCTGTTGCAAATAGACCGCCAACTCATGGAACATTTTAGCGCCAACTCGAGTGCTATCAGGTAAATAATCATCAATGACCAAGGCTAATCGCATTAATATTCTTTCCAAACGACACGCTTAACGTAATCAGTATAAGAGTGAATAATTCGTACAACTTTATCAGAAACATTTGGCATGCTGTAATCATAAACTTGGCGCAATAACCGCTCATCACCTGAAGATTGAGTTTCTAAAATTTGTAAAGCCTGCATCACACGTTCTACTGATAGACCAACCATCATCACTGAAGCTTCTTCCATTCCTTCTGGCCGCTCATGGGCTTCCCGCAGATTGAGTGCAGGAAAGTTCATGATTGATGATTCTTCATTTATCGTACCGCTATCAGAAAGAACAGCTTTAGCATTTTTTTGTAGATGATTGTAATCATGAAAACCAAGGGGCTTTAATAATTTAATATTCGAGTGAAACGCAATTCCCTGTCCCTCAATCCGATTACGAGTGCGTGGATGCGTTGACACAATAACAGGTAGGTTATAATACGCAGCAACTGTATTTAACGTTTCAGCTAATTTAGTTAATTGTTTAGGAGAATCGACGTTTTCTTCACGGTGCGCACTAACCACAAAGAATTGGCCTTCAGTTAAACCTAAACGGGCAAGCACATCTGAACCATCAATTTGTGGCATGTAATGGTTAAGCACTTCAAACATTGGGCTACCTGTTTTGATCACTCGATCT
>JBOFUF010000163.1:0-2564 GCA_051652445.1 Shewanella sp. | reverse complement strand
ACATTTTTAAGACAAACTAAATCAACACCTTGTAGATATTCACCCTCAGGATCTTCACGCTTGATTGCGCGAAGGGCCGTCGGCGCGGTGAAGAAGCTTTTAACCTTATATTTGACAATCGTGCGCCAAAATGCGCCGGGATCGGGCGTCCCCACAGGTTTGCCCTCGTACATTAAGGTAGTGGCGCCCACCAGCAGCGGCCCGTACACAATGTAAGAGTGACCCACAACCCAACCCACATCGGACGCCGCCCAAAACACATCACCCGCTTGAATATCGTAAATATGCTGCATCGACCAAGCCAGAGCCACGGCATGACCGCCATTATCGCGCACCACACCTTTAGGCTGGCCTGTCGTGCCAGAGGTATAAAGCACATACAAGGGATCGGTAGCCTTGAGGGCCACACAATCGGCCTTAGGTGCCGTTGTTAATGCGGCTTGCCAATCTAAGTCACGGCCCTCAAGCAAATCGGCCTGATACTGGCTACGATTCAAAATGAGGCAGTGATCCACCTGATGCACTGACAGAGCTAACGCTTTATCTAGCAACGGTTTATAAGGAATAACGCCCGAAGGCTCAATGCCGCAGGATGCCGACAAGATTAATTTCGGTTTCGCATCATTAATACGGGTGGCGAGTTCATTGGCGGCAAAACCGCCAAATACCACCGAATGAATCGCGCCTATGCGGGCACAGGCCAGCATAGCAAAAGCTGTTTCTGGCACCATAGGCATATAAATCACCACACGGTCGCCCTTAGCGATGCCAATAGATTGCATAAAGCCCGCGAGGCGGCTCACTTGAGCCAATAACTCGCCGTAGCTAATGGCGTATTCAGTATCCGTCACTGGACTCACATACTGGATAGCCACTTGGTCACCGCGCCCTGCCAATACATGGCGGTCAACGGCGTTATAACAAGTGTTCATCTCACCATCAATAAACCAGTGATAAAACGGCGCCTGCGATTCATCAAGCACCGTTTGCGCAGGCTTAATCCAATTGAGCGTTTTCGCCGCGTCTCCCCAGAATTGGGCTTTGTTAAGCAAGGATGCTTGGTGCAACGCTTGATGTTTTTGTTGATTCTGTTTTTGACTTGTAACTTGCGCTACAGATGTATTTTGCTGTTCGGTCAACATATGTCCTCCAGTCAGGACTGCGACTCACATCGTCAGCCGCAATAACGACAACTATCGCTTTCTTCGTGCCTCTATTATTAGCAAGGAGGCCTAAAGCCCACTATTAGACGTTAGCCTATAACCAAAAGGTATTTGTGGTTTCATGTGAGAAAGCTAATTTAAAGCACACGTTTTAATCATGCCGCACAGGCTTATGGCAATTGGGATTGACACTTTTTGGCAACAGAATAAAAGCCAAAATATTTACCTTTACGTAAACTTCATATATCTTGCTTGAAATTGATTATTTAGGGTGCCTGAATGAGCGCAACGAACACACCACAAACGACTTACTCGATCAGTGATCTCTCAAAAGAGTTTGATATCACGACTCGTAGTATTCGTTTTTACGAAGACCAAGGTTTGCTTAAGCCAAAACGCCGTGGCCAAACCCGTATTTATAGCCTCAAAGACAGAGTCCGTCTCAAGCTTATTCTTCGCGGTAAACGCTTAGGCTTTTCGTTAGCTGAAACCCGTCGTTTATTTGAGTTATACGATGCCGACAAGAGCAGCACTTCACAACTCAATACCATGCTCAACCTAGTAGAAGAAAAGAAGTCCGCCCTACAACAGCAAATGGACGACATTAAAGTCGTGTTAATGGAACTCAATTCTGCCGAGCAGCAGTGCCGCTTTGCCTTAGAAGATAACAAAACAGCCAAAGCCTAACCCCCCGTTGACACAAGATAAAATCAATTTGATGGCAATAACGACGACGGATTTAAGTAGAAGATTTAAAAGACTCAAGCACCTAAAAATAATAACAATTATAACGTTCTGAAATGAGAACATCTGAAAGGACACAAGCAATGAACGCTCTCTACACCAGTCTGAATTTTGGCCTAGGCGAAGACGTCGATATGCTGCGCGATGCAGTGCAGGATTTTGCCGCGAATGAAATCGCTCCGATTGCCGCGAAAGTGGATCACGACAATGCCTTTCCCAATGAACTTTGGCCTGTACTGGGAGGAATGGGACTGCTCGGCGTAACCGTACCCGAAGAGTTCGGCGGCGCGAACATGGGCTACCTTGCCCACGTCGTGTCGATGGAAGAAATCTCCCGCGCATCCGCTTCTATCGGCCTAAGTTACGGCGCCCACTCAAACCTGTGTGTCAATCAAATCAACCGTAACGGCAATGCCGCGCAAAAAGCCAAATATCTGCCCAAACTGGTGAGTGGTGAGCACATTGGCGCACTGGCTATGAGTGAGCCAAACGCCGGTTCTGATGTTGTGTCGATGAAGCTACATGCCCGTAAAGAAGGCGATCGATTCATCTTAAACGGCAACAAGATGTGGATCACCAACGGTCCCGATGCACACACCTATGTGATTTACGCGAAAACCGATTTAACCAAAGGCGCACACGGTATTACCGCCTTTA
>JBOFUF010000162.1:0-11304 GCA_051652445.1 Shewanella sp. | reverse complement strand
AGATTAGCCGGTATTCCGCTGGTGCTGCATGAGCAAAATGCCATCCCTGGTATGACAAACAAGTTGTTGTCGCAGATTGCGACGCAAGTGCTGTGTGCCGTTAACAATACCTTTACCTCTGTGAAGGCCAGCGTCGTCGGGAATCCTATTCGGCGTGAGCTAATCGCATTAGGTGCTGAACCTAAACCGCTTGCCGATGAGGCTTTAAAAGTGCTTGTGGTTGGCGGAAGTCTTGGTGCCAAAGTCTTTAATGATTTAATGCCGGCGGTAGTGGCAGCCCTAAGTACACAACAATCGATTACTGTCTGGCATCAGGTTGGTAAAGATAATTTAGTGGGTGTAAAAGCGGCATATCAGCAACATGGCCAAGAGGGCGGGGTAAATATCGCTGAGTTTATCGACGATATGGAAGCCGCTTATCGTTGGGCTGATGTGGTATTGTGCCGAGCTGGCGCCTTGACGGTATCGGAGTTAGCTGCGGTAGGGTTACCGAGTATTCTGGTACCATACCCCCATGCAGTGGATGATCACCAAACACGTAACGGCCAAGTCTTAGTTGAAGCTGGTGCGGCTTTCTTATTGCCGCAAGCCATCTTGGACGTGAATAAACTGGCGAACAAATTACAGCTGCTCGCCAATGACAGAGCAGAATTAGCCCGTATGGGCCAAAGGGCGAGAGATGTTGCCGTACTGGATGCGACTGAGCAAGTTGCCGCAGTGTGCATCAGCCTTGCCGAGAAAGGATAAGCATGACTAAGACAGAAAGATACGCACAACTGAGAAGTATGATCCCTGAAATGCGCCGTATTAAGCGTATTCACTTTGTCGGCATTGGCGGCGCGGGCATGGGCGGGATTGCCGAAGTATTAGTGAACGAAGGCTATCAGGTGAGTGGATCGGATATCGCGCAAAATGCGGTGACCGACAGATTGTGTTTACTCGGTGCCAAGATCCAAATTGGCCACGCCGCCCAAAACGTGCAGCAGGTCGATGTGGTTGTGGTATCAACGGCAATCAAGCTGGAGAATCCTGAGATTATCGCCGCGAAGGCGTTACGAATTCCCATCGTGCGCCGTGCCGAGATGTTGGCCGAATTGATGCGTTACCGCCATGGGGTTGCGATTGCAGGCACCCATGGTAAAACGACAACGACCAGTCTTATCGCCAGTGTGTATGGCCAGGCAGGGCGGGATCCCACCTTTGTGATTGGTGGCTTACTCAATAGTGCCGGTACCAATGCCAGATTAGGCACCAGCCGCTATTTGATTGCCGAAGCCGATGAGAGTGATGCCAGCTTCTTGCATTTGCAACCTATGGTCAGCGTAGTGACCAACATTGAAGCCGATCATATGGAGACCTATGGCGGTGATTTTGAAAAACTGAAATCGACTTTTGTGGATTTTCTGCACAACTTGCCATTTTACGGTGTCGCAGTGGTGTGTATTGATGATGCCGTTATACGTGAGATCATGCCGCGAATTGGCCGTCAATTAGTGACCTATGGTTTTAGTGACAATGCCGACGTGCAGGCGTTAAATTTCAGCCAAGAAGGTCATCAGTGTCGTTTTACGGTTAGACGTAAAGGCAAAGAGGATCTCGATCTGGTGCTGAACTTGCCTGGTCAACATAATGTACTCAATGCGTTAGCTGCCATTGCGGTGGCAACTGAAGATGAAATCGACGACAGTGCGATTACTCAGGCATTACTAGAGTTTCAAGGTATCGGTCGTCGTTTCCAGCATTTAGGCAAGTTTGCCACGCCCAAGGGCGAAGTGATGTTAGTCGATGATTATGGGCATCATCCCAGTGAAGTCGCAGCGACCATTAAAGCTGCCCGTGCAGGCTGGCCTGATAGACGTTTGGTTATGGCGTATCAGCCACATAGATACACTCGTACTCGTGATTTGTATGAAGATTTTGTTGAAGTGTTATCCCAAGTGGATTGCTTATTGCTACTCGATGTTTATAGTGCTGGTGAAGTGCCGATTACAGGTGCGGATGGTCGCGCATTATGTCGCTCAATTCGCCTGCGTGGTCAACTCGATCCGATTTTTATTGCCAGTCCAGATCAGCTCGCAGAAGTGCTGCCCGATGTATTGCAGGGAGGGGATTTATTACTCACCCAAGGCGCGGGTAATATTGGCGCGTTATCGCGGCAGTTAGCATCGACTGAATTAGGCTTCGCTGTCGTGGTGTTGCCTGCGTAACCAAGCAGATCTTTAGCACTTGAACGTCGAGAAAAAGGAAATTTTGACCAAAGGATTTTTGTCTATACAATAGCCAGTTTTCTGTGGTTTTTAATGGGTGTCGTTAAAGGTGGGATGAAGCGTGTCTTGGAGTGATAAGCGGCGGCACTGGCGGGCAAGAATGTCACGGTTTAATTGGTATCGGTGGAGCGGGGCTGGCTTTTTATTCATCATCGTAGCCAGTTTTATATTGGGTGGCTATCAGTTACATAAGTTTTTGAATGATGCCAGCACCTTGCCGATTGAAGCCGTTGCTATCAAAGGTGAGCGAGCTTACACCACAGATAAAGATATACAGGTGGCACTAGAGCATTTACTGGAGCGAAGTTTTTTTAGTGCTGACATTACCTTAGTGCAGCAGGCACTAGAAGCCTTGCCTTGGGTGTATCGCGCGTCGGTAAGGCGTGAATGGCCTGCAAAACTCAGGGTTTATTTGCAAGAGCAGCAAGCTGCTGCCCATTGGAATGGCAATTTCTGGTTGAATGTGCATGGGGAGGTATTCGAGGCGCCATCGCACCCAGAGCTTGAGCATTTACCACAGTTATCTGGACCAGATGATATGGGCCTTGAGGTGTTGACTGTTTATGCACAGATCAACTCACTGTTAAAAATTAATGGCTTTACCTTAGCTAGTTTGAATTTGACGCCACGACATGCGTGGCACGCGACCCTCGGAAATGGTATCGTTTTAGATTTAGGCAGAGAAGATAAAATTGCACGGATACAACGTTTTATTACTGTTTATCCGGTTTTGGCGAAACAAGAGAAATCCGTTGCCAGAGTAGATTTGCGCTACGACACAGGGTTGGCCGTAGGCTGGGGCGATGCACAAACAAGAGAGCCGATAATTAATGATCAAAAACCAAGATAGAAACCTTATCGTCGGATTGGACATAGGAACCTCTAAGGTCGCAGTGATCATAGGCGAAGTTCTGCCCGATGGTGAAATCAGCATAGTCGGCCTTGGCAACCATCCCTCAAGAGGCATGGATAAAGGTGGCGTGAACGATTTAGATGGAATAGTTCGCAGTGTGCAACGTGCGCTCGATCAAGCGGAATTAATGGCGGATTGCCAAGTGTCATCGGTTTACTTGAGTATTTCGGGTAAACACATCGCCTGCCAAAATGAAAACGGCATGGTTTCGATCAACGATGAAGAAGTGACACAGGAAGATGTTGATAACGTGATCCACACGGCTCGCTCGGTAAAGATTCCGACAGAACGTCGCATCTTACACGTGCTACCACAGGAATATGCGATTGATGTGCAAGACGGTATTCGCAGCCCAATCGGTATGTCCGGTATGCGAATGGAGGCTAAGGTACACATAGTGACTTGCGCCAATGATATGGCGAAAAATATTACCAAGAGCGTTGAGCGCTGTGGCCTTAAGGTCGACGACTTAGTGTTCTCCGGGATTGCGTCAGCCGATGCTGTGCTGACCTTCGATGAGAAAGATTTAGGTGTGTGTATCGTCGATATCGGCGGTGGCACCACAGATATCGCGGTATATACCAATGGCGCCTTGCGTCATTGTGCGGTTGTGCCGGTTGCAGGCAACCAAGTGACGAACGATATTGCAAAGATTTTCCGTACGCCTTCGTCACATGCGGAACAAATTAAAGTGCAGTTCGCCTGCGCACGCAGTTCTATGGTGAGCCGCGAAGACAGTATCGAAGTGCCATCGGTAGGTGGCCGTCCATCGCGGAGCATGTCGCGCCATACGCTCGCTGAAGTGGTCGAGCCAAGATATCAAGAGCTGTTTGAGCTGGTGCTCAAAGAGTTGAAAGACAGTGGTTTAGAAGATCAAATCGCTGCAGGTATAGTGCTCACAGGTGGCACAGTGTCGATTCAAGGTGTGGTTGATATTGCGGAAGCAACGTTTGGCATGCCAGTTCGAGTAGCGTCACCGCTACCGATCAAAGGTTTATATGAATACGTGGACCAGTCTATTTACTCCACAGGAGTCGGACTGCTTCATTACGGCGCACGACGGGTGATTGAGCGTCAGTTCGAACGTCCTGAGCGCCAAGGGGTAACGAGTGCTTGGAATCGGGTCCAAAGCTGGTTTAAGGGCGAATTTTAATTTTCATAACGCAGGCAATACGGAGATCTGACAATGTTTGAGATCATGGATACTCACTCAGACGACGCGGTGATTAAAGTCATCGGCGTTGGCGGCGGCGGCGGTAACGCGGTCGAACATATGGTCAAACACAACATTGAAGGTGTTGAGTTTATCGTGACCAATACAGACGCTCAGGCACTGAGAAAATCAGGCGCTGGCTCGACCATTCAATTAGGACGTGATGTCACTAAGGGTCTTGGAGCAGGGGCAAACCCAGATGTGGGTCGTGCTGCAGCGGAAGAGGACCGCGAAAACATTCGCGCGGCAATCAAAGGCTCTGACATGATCTTTATCGCTGCCGGCATGGGTGGTGGTACGGGTACAGGTGCAGCACCTGTTGTGGCTCAAATCGCCCGCGAAGAAGGTATTCTGACCGTTGCAGTGGTGACTAAGCCTTTCCCATTTGAAGGGAAAAAACGTATGGCTTATGCTGAGCAAGGCATTGCTGAGCTGGCGAAGCACGTGGATTCGTTAATCACGATCCCCAACGAAAAACTATTAAAAGTATTGGGTCGTGGCACTTCTTTACTCGATGCGTTCGCCGCAGCGAATAACGTGTTACTTGGTGCGGTACAAGGTATTGCCGAACTTATCACGCGTCCTGGTCTGATTAACGTCGATTTCGCCGACGTGAAGACTGTGATGTCTGAAATGGGTAATGCCATGATGGGTACCGGTGTCGCTCGCGGTGAAGACCGTGCAGAAGAAGCCGCTGAAGCTGCTGTTGCTAGCCCATTATTAGAAGATATCGATTTAGCCGGTGCACGTGGGGTGTTAGTTAACATTACTGCGGGTATGGACATGAGTATCGAAGAATTCGAAACGGTTGGTAACCATGTTAAGGCTTACGCTTCTGACAACGCGACAGTGGTTGTTGGTGCTGTTATCGACCCAGAAATGACTGATGAGCTGCGTGTAACAGTGGTTGCGACCGGTATTGGTGCAGAAAAGCGTGCTGATATTAAATTGGTTTCTAAACCAGCACCTCGTCCAGAGCCTGTGTTAGTTGAACCGAAAGTCGAAGCGTATGTCGAAGAAACTGCGCATGTAAACTATGTAGCGCCAAAAGGCAACGTACTGCCAGTAGCACCACAGCCTGCGCCATCGACAAAGCATGAGTTGGATTATCTTGATATTCCAGCCTTTTTGCGTAAGCAAGCCGACTAGCGCTAGAGTCCAGCGTCATATGTGAGGTGTTGTTCATTTTGGGCAATACCACAACATGGCTGCATTTGTATGACATTACAAAGTTATGTTATTATGCAGAATCAATGCGGCGAATTTGCCGACGCTAAGTGCACAAATATTAGGCTTTATAATTGGCATATAAACGGGTAACTGAATGATATTTCAAAGAACTGTCCAGAAAATGGTGAAAACAACTGGTGTCGGATTGCATTCTGGCAACAAGGTCACTTTGAGTATTATGCCCGCGCCCATTAATTCAGGGATCGTACTTGTGCGCCGCGATTTGACCCCCGCTGTCGCGATTCCTGCGAAGGCGGAGCAAGTTCGCGAAACCACTATGTGTACGGCGCTTGTCAATGACGACGGTATTCGTATCTCGACCATTGAGCATTTATTTGCAGCACTAGCAGGCTTAGGCATAGATAACGCCGTAATCGAAGTGGATGCACCCGAAATCCCTATCATGGATGGCAGTGCAAGCCCATTCGTCTTCTTATTGCAGTCTGCGGGTATTAAAGAGCAGGCCGCGCCTAAGAAGTACTTAAAGATTAAGCGGCCTGTGCGTGTTGAAGATGGCGATAAATGGGCTGAGTTAAAACCGTTTAAAGGTTTTAGGGTCAATTTTAAAATTGATTTTGCGCACCCAGAAATCGCGCGTAGCCAACAACATGTGGTGATGGACTTTTCAACGTCAGCTTTCGTAAAAGACATTAGTCGTGCCCGAACGTTTGGGTTCATGCGTGACATCGAATATCTACGAGCCAACAATCTCGCATTGGGCGGCAGTATGGAAAACGCGGTTGTACTTGATGAATATCGCGTCCTTAATCCCGACGGCCTGCGTTATGAGGACGAATTTGTTAAGCACAAAATTCTAGATGCGTTTGGTGATTTATATGTGGCAGGCCATGCTATTTTAGGTGAGTTTACTGCGTATAAAACCGGTCATGCGCTAAATAACCAATTAGTGCGTGCTTTACTGGCACAACAAGATGCGTGGGAGTTGGTTAGCTTCGAAAAAGAAGCCGATGCCCCCGTTAGCTTTGCGGTGCCAGGCGGTGCTGTATTTGCTTAAAATGCGGTGAGATTATTTATTACGGCTGGCCAATGCGGCCAGCCGTTTTAGTTTTTCGCCCAGTGAACCACCAATATTTTCCGCGAGTGCTGCAATATGCTCTGCTGCTGCTGGGCTTAATTCTTTATGTCCCTGTTTAGGCTTTGCGTCATACATTGCTAATCTCGGGTTGACTTTAACTTCAATTGCGGTAAGGATTGGCAGCGTTTCTGCTTGAAGCTGGTTTAATAGCTTCGGCTTTTGGAAATTAATTCGCGCAGCCCAAGCCGCCGAAGTGGTTTCAAGCACAAGAACACCCTGGCGGAAATTAGCGACTTTAAGTTGCTCCGCAACAGGACCTGCAATCATCTGCTTCACATGCTGATCCAGATACATAAGTAGTTCCGCTTTCTCAGCAAGGTCGGGTAATTTTCCCGATTGGTGCAGTAATTTGCTGAGATCTTGAGGGGGCTTTTTCATATGATAATAATATGGCTGAATTAGGCTATGAGTGTAACAGTATTTATTCAAGGTCGGAATGGCGTCACACGCTGGCAGCCCAGTAAACGCTGGTTGCTACTTCCAATACTATTGTTGGCCACTGGGTCCGGTATTTATCAACACAACTCCGCTCGATTTCAAGATCAGCAAGCCAGTGTCGATAACGATCGGATCCAACGCGAACAACAAAAGAAACAAGTCTTAGAGCTTAAAAGTGCTACTGAGTCTCAACTGGCTATGCTTGTGACTCATGTTGCCCGTATGCAAGCTAAGATCACCCGTCTCGAAGCCTTAGGTCAACAGGTCGCCCAGCAGAATAAGTTGGATGAAGATTTTAATTTTTCATCCGAGGTTGGGGTGGGTGGTTTGAGCGAACTAGGCACTAACATCGAGCTCGGCCAGCTTATCGACGATATGGATAAGTTGGCATCACGAATTGACAATAATAATGTTCAGCTTTCACTACTTGAAACCGTGTCATCTAACCACCATATAGATGATGAACGTTATATATCAGGTATCCCGCTCGATAAAGGTTGGTTATCGTCGCCCTACGGATTACGTAATGACCCTTTCAACGGTCGCAGATCTGTGCACAAGGGAATTGATTTTACCGGTCGAGAAGGGGCTAAAGTTGTTGCGACTGCTGCAGGCGTAGTGACTTTTGCAGGAAATATGTTCGGTTATGGTGAGTTGGTCGAAATCGACCATGGTAACGGTTTGCATACGCGTTATGGCCATAATAAAGATTTGTCAGTGACTGTAGGTGATGTGGTCGCAAAAGGCGATGCTATCGCCAACATGGGAAGTACAGGGCGCTCAACTGGGGCTCATGTGCATTATGAAGTGTTGCGTGGCGGACAGCAGATAGATCCACAAAAGTTTGTCTACCGCAAAGCAAGTTAATTGAAACATTGGCTTCTAGTTCCCATTATGGACTTGGCCTACAGAGAATAAGTGATTCAGATGTTTGGTAAATTACTGACAAAAGTATTTGGTAGTCGCAATGACCGTACCCTTAAAGGGCTTCAAAAGGTCGTTATAAGCATTAACGCATTAGAAGCTGATTATGAAAAATTAACCGATGAGGCATTAAAGGCGAAAACCGCAGAGTTCCGTGAGCGTTTAGCTGCAGGAGCTTCATTAGATAGCATCATGGCTGAAGCCTTTGCGACAGTACGCGAAGCGTCTAAGCGTGTATTTGATATGCGCCACTTTGATGTACAGTTACTTGGTGGCATGGTGCTCGACAGCAACCGTATTGCTGAAATGCGTACGGGTGAAGGTAAAACCTTAACGGCAACCTTACCGGCTTATTTAAATGCGTTGACCGGCAAAGGCGTTCACGTGATTACCGTGAACGATTACTTGGCACGTCGTGATGCCGAAAATAACCGTCCGTTGTTTGAGTTTCTCGGTTTAACTGTCGGTATCAACGTGGCAGGTTTGGGTCAGCATGAAAAGAAAGCTGCTTACAACGCTGATATCACTTACGGTACCAACAACGAGTTTGGCTTTGATTATCTGCGCGACAACATGGCATTTTCACCGCAAGAACGGGTTCAACGACCGTTGCACTACGCCCTAATCGATGAAGTGGATTCAATCTTAATCGACGAAGCGCGTACGCCGCTGATCATCTCTGGTGCCGCTGAAGATAGCTCTGAGCTATATATCAAGATCAACACCCTGATCCCCAATCTTATTCGTCAAGATAAAGAAGATACAGAAGAGTTTGTGGGTGAGGGCGACTACAGCATCGATGAAAAAGCCAAACAAGTGCATTTCACCGAGCGTGGCCAAGAGAAAGTAGAAAATCTGCTGATCGAGCGCGGCATGTTAGCCGAAGGCGACTCACTCTATTCTGCGGCAAATATTTCCCTATTACACCACGTCAACGCGGCGCTTCGTGCGCACACGCTGTTTGAGCGTGATGTGGATTACATAGTACAAGACAACGAAGTCATCATCGTCGATGAACACACGGGTCGTACTATGCCGGGTCGTCGTTGGTCAGAAGGCTTACATCAAGCTGTCGAAGCCAAAGAAGGCGTACACATTCAAAACGAAAACCAAACATTGGCTTCGATTACCTTCCAGAATTACTTCCGTCAATACGAGAAGCTGGCCGGTATGACAGGTACTGCCGATACTGAAGCGTTCGAATTCCAACACATCTATGGATTAGATACCGTTGTCGTGCCGACTAACCGTCCAATGGTGCGTAAGGATATGGCGGATTTGGTTTACCTGACCGCCGATGAAAAATATCAAGCTATCATCAAAGACATTAAAGATTGCCGCGAACGGGGTCAGCCAGTATTGGTGGGTACCGTCTCAATCGAACAGTCTGAACTATTAGCGCGCTTAATGGTGCAGGAAAAGATCCCGCACGAAGTCTTAAATGCTAAATTCCACGAGCGAGAAGCTGAAATCGTCGCGCAAGCGGGCCGTATTGGTTCGGTAACGATTGCCACGAACATGGCCGGTCGTGGTACCGACATCGTGCTTGGCGGCAACTGGAACATGGAAATCGATGAACTCGATAATCCAACCGCTGATCAAAAGGCCAAGATCAAAGCCGATTGGCAAATTCGCCATGATGAAGTCGTCACCGCAGGTGGTTTACATATCCTAGGTACTGAACGTCACGAGTCACGTCGTATCGATAACCAGCTACGTGGTCGTGCGGGTCGTCAAGGTGACGCGGGTTCATCACGTTTTTATCTGTCAATGGAAGATAGCTTAATGCGTATCTTTGCCTCAGATCGTGTCTCTGGCATGATGAAAAAGCTGGGCATGGAAGAAGGTGAAGCGATTGAACACCCTTGGGTGTCTCGCGCAATCGAAAACGCTCAACGTAAAGTTGAAGCACGTAACTTCGATATTCGTAAGCAATTACTCGAATTTGACGACGTCGCTAACGATCAACGCCAAGTGGTTTACGCCCAGCGCAACGAGTTGATGGATGCGGAAAGTATTGAAGATACTATCCAAAACATCCAAGACGATGTGATTGGCGCGGTAATCGATCAGTATATTCCGCCGCAATCGGTAGAAGAACTGTGGGATATCCCAGGTTTAGAGCAACGTCTGCAGCAAGAATTTGTGCTCAAGTTACCTATCCAGCAATGGTTAGATAAAGAAGACGATCTACACGAAGCGAGTCTACGTGAGCGTATTATCACTGCTTGGGGCGATGCGTATAAGGCAAAAGAAGAAATGGTTGGCATACAAGTGCTACGCCAGTTTGAAAAAGCCGTTATGCTCCAAACACTCGATGGCCTGTGGAAAGAACACTTAGCGGCGATGGATCATCTGCGTCAAGGTATCCATTTACGTGGTTACGCACAGAAGAATCCAAAGCAAGAATATAAGCGTGAGTCGTTTGAGTTATTCCAACAACTGCTGAACACGTTGAAACACGACGTCATCAGTGTGCTGTCGAAAGTACAAGTGCAAGCTCAGTCAGATGTGGAAGAAATGGAAGCGCGTCGTCGTGAAGAAGATGCCAAGATCCAGCGCGATTATCAACATGCAGCGGCAGAGTCGCTTGTCGGTGGTGAAGAGCAGGAAGCCGTTACTGCGCAAGCACCGATGATCCGCGATGGTGACAAAGTAGGTCGTAACGATCCTTGTCCTTGTGGCTCAGGTCGCAAGTACAAACAATGTCACGGCAAGTTAAGTTAATCTGCTGACAAATTAAGCCTACTGAATAAGTAGAATAGAACGCACAACAAAGGCAACTTATCTAAGTTGCCTTTTTATTTCTTCCATTAATTAAGAATTAAGCCTCGCGTTTACTCCCATGGCATCCAGATTGCACTTTTGCTCTTCTTTATATCGCTACTCGTTGTCATTCCCCATTTAACCGCGCCTCACTGTTATCGACAGCCCCTTAACATTAACCCGCCGCTGTAGTAAATTTAATCGTTAAAACCCATTTTGTGGATAAGTCTGAGGATAAAGTGGGGGTATTGTGTGACTAACTGAAAGTATTAAAAAAAGATCCATTTTTCTCAAAAAAGCCCTTGCAGACTTTCTCAATCTCCCTATAATGCGCATCCACTGACACGGCAGACAGCGAAACGCAAGTTAAGCAAAGAAAGCCAAGCAGTTCATCGATTAGCAAGCTAAACGATGGGAGTTGAGAAAGTTGAAAAAACTACTTGACGAAACAACGGGA
>JBOFUF010000161.1:0-6000 GCA_051652445.1 Shewanella sp. | reverse complement strand
GTACGGTGTTCAATATTGTTCACGCGCAGGAATATGCCTCGCTACCAGTGCCAACGCTGCACACGAGTTCAGCGCGTATTGCGTTAGATTTCATCTTGAATAATGGCGGCTGCGCATTTTTACCTGAGCATCTGGTGCTACAGGCATTGCGCGGGGGCGAATTGCATCTCGTCAGCGGGGCGAATGCCATTTCACGAAATGTGTACCTTGCCTATTGGGCAGAGAATGACCGCTTAACGCAGATTAAACAAGCCATCGACTTTTTAAAGGACGATGGCTCAATCATGACTCATGCGACGGTTTAGAGACTAAGGATTAAAGCACCAGCGGCATTAATACAACCAGCCAAGTTAATCCACACAACGCCAGACTCATAAAGACGGCAGCTGAGGCAATGTCCTTGGCTTGACCACTTAACGGGTGTATTTCACTACCGACACGGTCAACCACAGCTTCAATCGCTGAGTTTAATAGCTCAACAATCAATACAATAAACAACGTGAAAATCAGCATAAGGCGTTCAATCGTGCTGATATCAACCCACAAAGCCACGGGTAACATGACTATGGCCAAGATTAATTCTTGTCTAAAAGCGGCTTCGTGGACCCACGCGGCCTTTAGGCCCTTCATTGAAAATCCCGTCGCTCTGAATATGCGCTTAATTCCGTGATTGTTAGCTGGTTTCATATTTATCCAATTGACGTTAGCGCCTAAGCGCTGAGGTTTTGCTCATTCAAACGGGGTTGATAAACCCCACAGTTGTTTTGTTAACTTTTGATTGAGTCAATAAATTTGGCCGCAGTATAGCCTGAGATGAAAAGCGCATAAACAATTAACTGAGCACGTATCGTCATCAACATTTGTTGTTAAGTTAAGTTAAAGAATTAGTGACGTTTGTGGTTCTTTAGTGCAATTTTAGCCGTGCAGCCTAAGCTTGATGAAACATATATCGCAGCGTGGGCAAGGGAATGACTTATATAAACCCGTTACGGAATTTAACATTTAATCGGTTCATTCGTTTGAGTGCTTTTAAGCTCAGTTTGCTAACACTGTGCTGGTTAGTGGCATTAGCTAACGTTCAGGCTTCGCCACCTAAGATACAACTTGCTACTGAATTCGATGCCACCAAAATCTCACAGGATATTAATATTCAGGATTTTTTTGTCAGTGAAAAACTCGATGGTGTTCGAGGTTACTGGAATGGTCGGGCATTATATACTCGTCAGGGCAATGCCATCGCCGCACCGATTTGGTTTACAGCCCATTTTCCGAATTATCCCCTCGATGGTGAATTATGGCTTGGGCGAGGTCAATTTGAAGCAATGTCGAGTCTGGTTCGACAAACCTCGGCGAAGGATGATGATTGGCGAAAAGTGCGATTTATGGTGTTCGATGTACCTAAGGCCGGGGGGGACTTTGCAAATCGTTATCAATTTGCATTGACTGAACTGAGTGGTAAATCGGATTATCTTGGCGTCATAGTACAGTTCCACGTAGAAAGTCTTGAAGCCCTGTATCAAAAACTCGATGCTTTAGTCGCGAAAGGCGCCGAAGGCTTGATGTTACATCGTCGTTCTGCAACTTATATCAATGGCCGCAATCCTCATTTGATGAAGTTAAAACCTTATTATACAGCTGAAGCGACGGTTATCGCCTATATCTCAGGTAAAGGTCAATTTGCTGGGAAGATGGGCGCATTAAAAGTGCAAACACCCGATGGGAGGATTTTTAAAATAGGTACGGGTTTTACTCTGGCTCAACGTCAGTATCCCCCCGCCGTAGGCGCGATCATCACCTATAAATATGTAGGGGTTACCACCAATGGTTTACCTCGATTTGCTAGTTTTCTGCGGGTACGCAGCGATGTCGATACTAGCAATAAAGGCATTTCATCAAAAAATGACAATATCGGCTCAGATTAATGTTTAATTTTAATGAATTAAAATGGATTGGCGGCTAAAAGACATCATAATATTTAGCAGCCAATCTAGGTTCAGATGACAAAGTCAAATTGAACGAGTTGGATATTTATGGCAAAGAGCGTTCAAGCAAAATAAGGTTGGGTTAAGTTTATCCGTTACGACTGAGCTGTTACCGCCGTTTCCCCTCATCTGCTCAGTCGAGTAAGACGTTAGCTCCTGTGACGGCGATCAATAAAGTCATCTGATTAGGTATGAATATGGCTATGATGCTGCTGATAGTTTAAGCATTGGCATTGGCATTGGCATTGGCATTGGCATTTGCATTTGCATTGGAATGGACTGGGTGCGATCTAGAATCCAAAAATTGAAGAACAATTCCGATTAAACGTGCTGAACCCGCGATAGCCAGATCGCGTCCTTTAATATAACGACACCCTTAGCGCGTGATGCTTATCACTTTCGCGAAGTAGTGACGCCGCCTCAACGTCACACTCCCGTTAATCGGGTTAACCTTACCTTCCTTTTCTATTGAAATCACATAATGTGCGCATAAATTTATCCGTATGAAGAGGTTATAAACGAATGAATCTACACAGTCATACTTTTTCCGTATTGCTTAATTAATGGCTGGAGACAGTGCCACCGGCCTTATTTGGGTAATACAACAGAAGCATAAGTTATTTTAAAAAATAAAATGGAAAAGTGAATGAGAAAATTATTAATTGCATCCTCGGTTGCAATATTATTGCTGGGCTGTAATGGTGGCGGTGATGCCAGTGTTTCTCCAAGTCCTGAAATACCGCCCGGCCCAGAAATACCAGAGCCTGAAGTTCCTAAGCCAGAGCAGCCACATATTTTGCTGGCGAGTTTATTGCTTGATGGCAAATTATCGTTTGGTGACAGTGTTCATTGTAATGGTAAAAGTGCGGCGGGTTTTGAAATAGAGGTCGGTGAGACTGTCACTTGTGAATACCAACAACTCACACTCGCGACGTTTACAGATGTTCAGGCAGACTTAGCCAAAGCGGATAATCCAACTGAACGTAAAAGCTTATATTTAGCGCAGGCGGATGGATTTAGCCAACAGCCACAGATGGGTGACAATGCGATCTTACTCGTTAACACCATGGGCGTCATTCGGGGCGATACTGTAGATTTAGAACTCAATGCGCTACAAGCATTAAAATTTGTAAATCACTATCAGAATGATCTTGGTATGGAATCAAGCGCTTTTGCTCAATTGTTAGCGCAACAAGCCAATGACAGCCAAACGGATAAACAACCTTCAACCCATATCCCCGATATTAAACCGGCGGTCACTCCCGGTGCGTCTGCCGATCTCAATGCAAGTTTCGTGGCAGCGGATGCAGAAGCAGGATATCAATATCAGCCTAAAGAGACCATTTTAGCCAAGGCGACGCTCGTTGATGAGCAAGGAATACCTGTTGCGGGCATCGCTTTTTTTAGCCGCGCGAGTCGCGGCATTACCAACGCTCAAGGTGAGTTTGAATTTGTCTGGGGCGACAGCATCAGCTTTGGTATTGATACCTTTGAATTAGGCGACGTGCGCGGCAATAAACAGCGCTTTACTCTGACTGAATTAGCCGAAGGTGACCGAGGCAATAATATTGCTCATCTAGTACGCCGTTATGCCGACAAACAAGCGGATCATTGGCAGCTACCTGCCACGGTTACCGAGGTATTTGCACTATATCCAAATGTGATCAACGAGCTAATATCCTTATCATTAAGTGGCGAAAGCCGCGAGTTGTCACTCGGTAATGGGACGACTCAGACTGTGCCCGCTGAGTTTATGCAACAATTTACCCAAGGACTCACTGCTGAAATCGATAAACAACTGTGTAAACACAATTGCGAGCTCTCGGATACGCCATCTCGCCACGCGACGTTTGCCGCTGCAGATCAAAGTGGGCAAATACTGGCAGATATCCAACGTTTGTGGGGCAGCAGTAAAGAGGCGCAAGCCGAAGGATATAAAGCGGTTGAGCGGTTTCACATTTTTCATGACAGTACCAACTTTTATGGTAGTACGGGTAACGCCCGTGGTCAGGCGGCAGTCAATATTTCTAACACAGCGTTTCCTGTCATGATGGCGCGCAATGACAATAATTATTGGCTCCCCTTTGGTGCCAATAAAGCCTGGGATGCTGACTCGCTGGCCTATATCACAGAGGCGCCATCCACGGTAACGCCTGAGCGCGTTGGCAGTGATACTGCAACCTACCAGTTACCTTTTATCAGTATTGGGGAAATAAACGCGGGCAATGCTCCCGCGGGTAAAATCATGGTCATGGGTAACGCCCGCTATAATTCGGTATTGGTTTGTCCCAATGGTTTTAGCTGGAATGGTGGGCTTGATAAAACAGGAAAGTGTAGCCAGACATCTGACGCAAATGACATGAAGTATTTCTTCCAAAACAGTTTTAAATACCTCACGGGTAAAACTGAGCGCTTTAGCGTAGGAACCAATATTCCGTCTGTGTATTTTAAGCGCGCAGGTCAAGTCGCTGGGGCGCAAGCGCCTTTTGTTATTGACGATTCTTTTGCTGTAACGACTGAACAATTGGACAGTTTTAGCGGGCTTGATCCAGAAGCTATGCCGCTGCTTATTCTTAATGGCTTTGACTACCTATTAAATCCCATTGGCCCCTATGACTTGCCGATGAGAGCTGATATTGATAAGCCTAAGCTTACTCAAGAGGATGTGACCGCTTTAATCGATTATGTCAGCCGCGGCGGCAATATCATGTTGATGGAAACCATCAGAGGAACTCAAGATTCAGGTGCAGTATCCCGACTGTTAGACAGTGCCGGTATTGCGTTTGGTATGGGGGATTCTGTGGTCGCCAATGGTAATGGTCCAGTCAATGGCCATCCAAATAAGCCTCGCAGTCAGCGTGGTGATGGTATTTGGGTAATAGAGCGCTATGCGGCGGTCGATGGCGAGGGTGGTCCTCGCTTGCCCTATACCATTAATAGTGATGGCAGTGTGGATTGGCTATACCAACTGAACAATAAGCCAGATGATAAACCGACACTTGAGTTGGCACGGTGGACCGAAACGGGCTCCGATGGTAAACCCGTCACGCATTCCGCTTATATTGATGAAAGTCTGAGTAAAGATATCCAAGCTGATAAAGCAAAGGTATTAGCCGCGTTTAAAAAAGCAGACGGAACACCGGCCTACAGTGAGTGTACTCATCCGGATTATCACTATGAGGTGAATTGTCTAGAGTATCGCCCCGGTAACGGTATCCCTGTTACCGGTACTATGTATGTCCCGCGATACACTGAGCTGGATCTTGGGGATACGCAAGCCAAAGCGATGATTAAAGCCGCAGATTTAGGGACGAATATCGAGCGTTTATACCAGCATGAAGTGTATTTTCGTACTAAGAGTAAGCAAGGAGAACGTTTATCCAGTGTTGATTTAAACCGCATCTACCAGAATATGACGGTGTGGTTATGGAATGATCTTGATTATCGTTATGAGTTATCAGCCCAAGATGAGCTGGGCTTTAGGCGCTTTACGCAATTTCTTAATTGCTATAGTGATAATCGCGCTGGCGGTGGTACAAGCTGCCCGCTCGAACTCAAACAACAGTTGCTCGATAACAAGATGATCTTGGGTGACAGCGAGGGCGAATATGCTGGTGATATGAATCCAAGCTATCCATTAAATTACATGGAAAAACCCCTTACGCGTTTAATGTTGGGTCGAACGTTTTGGGATCTCGATATTAAAGCAGATATTCGCCAGTTCCCGGGTGAAGCGAAAGGCAGTAGCGTAGGCGCGGTAACATCGTTTGATTTGACTAACAATACTGCGGCTTGGTTTGCCGGTAATCGACAGCCAACGGGCCAATGGGCGGTGGCTCAGCAACCTTTTACTGTCAGTGTCAGTGGCACCAATGAACCCGTGACGATAACCGTCGCCTTGGCAGATGATCTCACTGGCCGAGAAAAACATGAGTTAGGGCTTAAGCGTCCACCGCGAATGACACAATCCTTTACCCTTAACGCCGGTAATATTGGTACGAGTCATACCTTGACTTCA
>JBOFUF010000160.1:0-1497 GCA_051652445.1 Shewanella sp. | reverse complement strand
CTATCTCTTGGATGGCGAACACATTACGGTTGATTTCTTCGGTCACAGAGCTTTGTTCCGTGGCCGCCGTCGCAATTTGGGTGCTCATGTCGTTAATTGCCGTGACCGCCGATGTCACTGAGCCTAGGCTTTCTGAGATCGCGCGAGATGAGTCTACCGAGCGTACGCAGCTTTGCTGACTTTCTTCCATCGTTTTTACTGCCAGTGCGACAAGCTTGTGCAGTTCAGATAGCATCTCATTGATTTCTAAAGTGCTTGATTGCGTTCGGCTCGCTAAGTTACGCACTTCATCGGCCACCACGGCAAAGCCTCGGCCCTGTTCTCCGGCGCGGGCCGCTTCGATGGCGGCATTTAATGCCAATAGGTTCGTTTGCTCAGCAATACCGCCAATCACTGACAGCACGTTGTTGATTTTTTTAGACTGTTCGCTCAAGGATTGAATACTGCCCGCCGCATTGTTGATTTGCGCCATGAGTGCCGAAATTTCTTCTAAAGAAGCATCGACGCAGCGCTGAGCATTGGCTACATCGCCAGTGGCAGCGTGAGTCGCTTCGGCCACTTGCGTGGTATTTTGCGCTACTTCGCTGGCGGTGGCTGACATTTCAGTAATAGCGGTAACCACTTGATCGGTTTCATTGTTATGGCTGATGAGTTGGCTCGACATGACTTTGGTTTGATCGTGAATCGCGTTGGCGGCGGTTTTAACTTTAGCCGTCGCGTTTGCCACATCGCCTATGATGGTTTGGAGTTTATCGACAAACAGGTTAAAGGATTGGCCGAGTTGTGCAATTTCATCTTCACCTTTCACAATAAGACGTTTGGTTAAATCGCCTTCGCCTTTAGCTATATCGTTTAAGTTATTCGCCATATTTTTAATTGGCGCGACCATACGTTGGGCGGTGATCAGAATAACAACGGTAGTAATCGCGGCGAGTAACAGCGCAATTAACAGAATGGCATAGGATTTTTCGATCATCTGCTCAGTGACCGTCGCACGATAATCCTCAACGACAGTGTCGATATCATCGATATAGACTCCCGTGCCTAGCATCCAGTCAGTGCCAGGGATCATCATGGAGTAACCGATTTTTTCAATTTGCTCATTGGTATTGGGTTTTTGAAAGTAGAACGAGAAGTTACCGTCCCCTTTTTTAGCGGCATCGAGTAAACCGACAATGATTTTAGTGCCGCGGGGATCTGTCATATCAATTTTATTTTGCCCTTCGAGGTTGGGCATGACGGCATGGAACAGGTTTTTACCTTGGGAGTCGTAAATAAAGAAGTAACCAGAACTGCCAAAACGGATATCACGTAGCGCTTGGTTTACATTGCCATTTTCTTTTAAAGACAACTGATACTGCACTATTCCTGCGGCAATTTCGGTGGCTTCTTTTATTTGTGTTTTACGTTCACCGATGAGCTTAGTTCTAAAGGTCGTCACTTCATCTGCAAGGGCGTCTTTTTCGACATAGTAAGAAACTGTCATGAGTACGAACA
>JBOFUF010000159.1:0-4062 GCA_051652445.1 Shewanella sp. | reverse complement strand
TGAAATGTGGATCTGAGTGACGTGGAATAACACATCACGGGTTCATTAACCGCTTACCTACAAATTGAGGGAGCAGGCCACCTCAGACACAACTAGGCTGTAAAACAATAAAATGGCTCCCATAGTGTCATCATTTCGGTTGTGTCCATTTGCCCCAACTTAATCATCAACCTAGGGCGGACGGGGTAATACTCACTTTACCCATTAAAAACCGTATTTTTGACTCACATCAGTTAACAAAGCCTGCCATTGAGGGTATTTGGGCAACTCCCCGTTCCATGGCGCCATGGTCTTTTCTATCTCAGGCTTTTGGCCTTGCTTTAACTGATATAAATAGGCAAATGCTGAGGCGCGATAATTAGCAAGGCAATGAACTAACACATTTTTCCCCTTATGCTGATCCATTGCTGTAAAGAAGGCTTCAACTTCTTCTACCTTCGGGTTTTGCCAATCCACTGGAATATACACATAGTCCATTCCAGCCTGAGTCACGAGTTTTCTTTCATCTAGATGGGCATCTTTACTGCTATTGGGCATCAGATTGATCACCACATCCACGCCTGCCTGTTTTAGCTGCGCAAACTGTTGTTCACTCGGCAAACCAGAAGTTAATAACTGTGGTGCTTGCTGCTGTAATGCCCTCACATCTTTTATATTTCCGAGCGATTCAAATTCAGTAGCGACATTAGCGGCGTTCGCCAATGAAGATCCTAAAAGCAGGGCCAAAATAAGGCCCGAAAGTGCGGTTTTTCTCATCAATAAATCCTTGGTTAACATAAAAAATAAGAGGCTTGCTTAACCCTCAGATAATCCCTTGTCAGCTAAGTTCAGCTAATATCGCAACCAATGCTCAAATCTTTGAGCAAGCACTCATTTTTGGGTTCTGTCGCAAACTGAGATCTTGCCGCAATGATTTGAGAGCGAGAATAAATCCAGATACCCATCTTAAATCGCATGATTTAGGATCCTCTACCAGACTCAATCAAAGAGTTGATGTGGAGAACTTGCTATGCCGCGCCCCAGAAGTACTCAGATAAGTGTCTTGTCAGCCTTTTAGCGGCTAAGTGATTTTTGGTTACTTAAAGGCAAGCCTAAGTGTCTTATGCTATTTTTTTATGGGTGGCTCGTTTTCTGGCATGAAAAACGCGCATGCGCACTATACAAATGTTAGGTGCCCATTAGAGGGTGCGCACCTACAATTTCCAAAAGCCCTCAGAAAACACAGGAGAACTCTGATGAACACCTTCAACATCGAAGACACGGCAATCATTCTCATAGACCACCAAGTCGGAACTAATACATGGGCGAGTACGACGCCACTGGCTTTGTTGCAACGGAACGTGATTATTCTGGCAAAGTTTGCGAAGGGCACAGGGATGCCAACCGTCCTGACCTCGAGCCAAGAAACCAACCTCACTGTTCAAGGCCCGCTGATGCCAGAGCTGCAGGAAGTACTGCCAGAAGCGTTTGCCGTTCGCATCAAGCGCCAAGGTGTTGTCAACGCTTGGGATGATGAGCACTTCGCCGACGCTTGCCGCAAAACTGGAATGCGCAACTTCATCATGGCTGGTGTAACCACTGATGTCTGTATGGTCGCGCCTGCTATTAGCGCTCTCCGTGAAGGCTTTAACGTGAAGGTCGTTTGCGATGCATGTGGCTCATCGAATCCAATCGCAGAAGAAATGTCTTGGCGCAGAATGGAGCAGGCTGGAGTCTCGCTAACAAGCACCAATGCTATGGTTGCTGAACTCGTCAAGAACTGGGCGTCACCCGCTGGAGCAGTGGCCTTCCCGTTGTTGACCACCTAACTATTCATTCCAGCGGCCGCGCTGCTGAATTCACGCAAAATCAAGCCCCCATCCTAAATCGCATGATTTAGGATCCTCTACCAGACTCAATAAAAGTGTTGATGTGGAGGACTTGCTATGCCGCGCCCCAGAAGCACTCAGATCAGTGTCTTGTCAGCCTTTTAGCGGCTAAGTGATTTTCGTTGGATTTGTTCCTTCCTTAGCTCTCCTGACGTGACTTAAGTTGTTTGATAATGAGGTTAGACAAATCAAACACCGACTGACCAAGCATGTATTGCTCCCACAAATCCATCTGCGTTGGCGCAAGTAAACTGCCATCGCCACGCAGGCAAAGCTTCTGGTTATGATAACTAAACCAAAATACCCCTGGGTATTCTTTCATAGTGTGATTGTCATCCAGTTCCGCTACCACACGCTTGGTGTGTGCAGGGTGATTCCAGATAGCTATTTCTTCTTCCTCACAACGCATGGCCACCATGGCGGCTATGTCGAAACACAGCTGATACGATGCGCCCCAACGTTTATGCCGACAGGCAAGGTGTGACTTTTCGGGGTAGGCTGGGAGACGAAAGTGCGCAATCGCCTGTGCCACTAACTCCTTTACGGATGCGCCATCAAGGCACAGTTCAATCAGCTTGCAGTGATGATGGCCCTCACCGCCAGTGAGCCAATTTTCTGCATTGCCTGCACAGGAAAATCGTCCAAGGGTTTCGTTATGACTGCCATTTATCAGGCAGGGCAATTTATGAAGTGAAATCCCATAGTAGCCCATGCCGTCATGACAAATGACCCAGGGTACTATCCCGTGGGATGCGTAAAACCGCCGACATATTTCAGCAGCAAGAAACCAGCTCAGTCCCCATGACTTTTCTGGCCCTTTAGTTTGACGCCACTCTTCAAATATCACCCGCAATTCCATTGGTATGTTCCTATATTGTTTAATTTTTTAATGGTTTATTTGAGTTGTCCCAACGGATGATGTACGACCAACCGGTGGACCAGGAAGATGGCGTGATCAACTGGGACAACAAGGGTATGAACGCCAACTAAGGCGTTTACAGTAAGCATTGGCAACCGGCTTTAAAATATCATTAATAACAGCGCGTTGTGCCAAAGGAGTCGGTGCGGCAGGTTGTGCCATTTGAGCCGCGGGTTGTCCCTAACGAATCAGTACGCCAGCTGTTGCCGTTATTATCGCGGGTGGTACCAAAGGAATCCGTCCGGTAGTTGGAGCCATTGGAACCCCGGGTGGTACCAAAGGAATCGGTGCGCCAGCTGTTACCCTGATTATCGCGGGTGGTACCAAAGGAGTCGGTACGATAAGTGGCACCATCACTGCAGCGGGTGGTGCCAAAACTATCGGTTCTGCAGCTCAACTCAGCCGCCATAACCGCCCCTGCCATAGAGAACGACAGCACCAGCAAAACAGGTTTAAGTAATCTCATGTCTATTCCTTTAGCATTGTTAGGCCAAGTGTGGTTAAGCATAGCGTCTTTAAAAAAAGGTGGTTAACCTGAACTCGGGATCAGAGGATTTTAACTAATAGCCCTCCAATTGTTCGGATCTTTCGTCTAAGAGAAGCCCCATCACACCGGAGAGCCTATGCATAAATTAGTGGAAGTATTTTGTGATGTCGATGATTTTTTTGTCTGTTTTTATTCCTGAATGCTATAGAAAGCGTGAAAAATAGACAGGATAGGCACAGATCTTTGGGGATTAACAGTTAACACCGAAGCAACAGAATACGCCTCCCCTGCGAAATTGCCGCAGAGCGAATAGACAAATTACGTGAGTCTCGGCATGGATGCCGGGCTCACTTTGCAGGTGCAGGAGCGAATGAAAATCGCTGATTTTCGCGCTTATGAGCGGCTGGGACTGCAGAAAAGATTTATTGCGACACCCATTGTTAAATTTTACCCATTGTTAAATTTTGCAACGAAAAGACAAAATTGAGGCATGTTCAAGCTAACAGGATACTCAGTGGTTAGCAGGATTAAGTACCGACATGGACGTGACCGTCCGTGACATGGATGTCACGGTCGAGCATACAAGGACGTACTTGCTGCGAGTCACTGAAATGACGGTGCTTAATCATTGGTTTGATATGTTTATCGAGACATGTACATAAGCAAAATATGGGCGTCACTCTTTTAGGATTAACTGCCGACACCAAGACCACGGAAGTTCAGAGGGGCCAATGATTCTAGTGTTCATTTCTTGAATTGAATTTAGGTATAAGCATTCACCATTCGGC
>JBOFUF010000158.1:0-3863 GCA_051652445.1 Shewanella sp. | reverse complement strand
GCCAACAGCTAACAGAATTGCACCGTAACCTAAACCGTTACCGATACCATCCATAAAGCTCATCATTGGCGGTGTTTTCATCGCATAGGCTTCAGCGCGACCCATTACGATACAGTTGGTAATAATCAGACCGACGAATACCGACAGCTGCTTAGAGATCTGATAAGCATAAGCCTGCAGCAATTGGTCAACCACGATCACCAAAGAGGCAATAATGGTCATCTGTACGATAATACGCACACTGCTTGGAATATGATTACGGATCATTGAGATAAACAGGTTCGAAAACGCAGTTACCGCAGTTAACGCCAACGCCATTACCAGTGCAGTTTCGAGCTTACTCGTTACCGCTAAGGCACTACATACACCAAGTACTTGTAAAGCAATCGGGTTGTTGTTGACTATCGGTCCGGTCAGAACCTGTTTCAGTTCTTTAGCGTCAGACATTAGCTGAGACCTCCATTGCGTACTTTTTCAATGAAACTCGCAAAACCTTCTTTACCCAACCAGAATGTCAGTGAATGTTGTACACCGTTACTGGTTAAGGTTGCGCCAGATAATGCATCTACACCGTATTGCGAACTAGCAACAACTGGGTTTTTCGTTACGCTGATAGCGAGTTTACCTTGCTCATCAAATAACTTTTTGCCATGCCATTTCGCTTTCCACTGAGCATTTTGCACTTCGCCACCTAAGCCCGGCGTTTCGCCGTGCTCGTAGTAGACTAAGCTTTGCACTGTGTTTAGGTCAGCATCCATAGCAAGGAAGGCATACATAGTGGACCATAGGCCATAACCATGGACGGGCAGAATAACACTGGTTAATTTACCTTGGCCGTCACGAACCAAATAAACCACAGCGTTATCAGCAACACGTTTCACTGAAGCAATGTCGTTCTCAGGTACAAATGAGGTTTTCACATCACGAGACGCTTTACGTTGATCATAAGTGTCAGCATTGACACCCTCAACCCAAGCACCCGTTTTCAAATCGACCAATTTAGCTTCGATGTGCTTACCGTATGTATCCAGAATTTGTGCTTTAGTCACCTTGCCAGCTTTCGTGTCGATAAGACCTGCGGCCTCCAGAATGTACTTTTGCTTATCAAGCAGTTTATTTTCTGCTTGAGTCGGTCTCAGTAACACTGCTGCAGTAGACACGAATATCGCACAAATTAGACACAGGCCAACGACGATAAATAAGGTTCTGCCGAACGAATCTTTATTACTAGCCACGGGCAATCCTCCGCTTGATATTGGCCTGAACCACGAAGTGGTCGAACAATGGCGCGAACAAGTTAGCAAACAAAATGGCCAACATCATGCCTTCAGGGAATGCAGGGTTAATCACGCGGATAAACACCGACATTGCACCAATCAAGATACCGTATGCCCATTTAGCTTGGTTAGTGAATGACGCTGACACGGGGTCTGTCGCCATAAACACCATGCCAAACGCAAAACCACCTAACACTAAGTGCCAGTACCAAGGCATTGCAAACATTGGGTTAGTGTCGCTACCGACAACGTTAAGCAGAGTAGAAATGGCAATCATACCGACCATTACACCGCCAACGATGCGCCATGACGCGATACGCGTGTAGATGATAACCGCACCACCTAACAGAATCGCTAAGGTCGACACTTCACCGACTGAACCTGGAATGAAACCAAAGAATGCATCCCACCAGTTTTGGTTAATTGCGTAATCTAAAGTGCCAGACGCCGCCTGACTCAGTGCAGTGGCACCTGAGTAACCGTCAGCCACAACCCATGAGGTATCACCTGACATGTTCAACGGATAAGCGAAGAACAAGAAGGCACGACCCGCTAGTGCTGGGTTTAAGAAGTTACGCCCCGTGCCACCGAACACTTCTTTCGCCACCACCACACCGAAGGTGATACCCAGCGCTACCATCCATAATGGGATAGTGGCTGGCAGCGTTAAAGCGAACAGGATAGAGGTAACAAAGAAACCTTCATTGACTTCATGTCCGCGGACAGAAGCAAACAGCACTTCCCAAATACCCCCTACGGCGAACGTCACCGCATAGATAGGCAGGAAGAAACAGGCGCCATACCACATCAGCGCAGGCCAGCCAGAGTTTGCGGTCAGTTCGGTACCGAACATGCTGAACAAGCTCACTTGCCATACGTCAGGACTTGCAAAACCAGCCACTAAAGCTAATTGAGCTTGTAAACCTACGTTGTACATACCCACAAACATCGCGGGAAAAGCACAAGCCCAAACCGTAATCATCATACGTTTTAGGTCGAGGTTATCGCGAACGTGGGTTTTACCCTTATTCACTTTACCTGGGGTATAAAAAACCGTGTATGCCGCTTCAAATAGGGCATAAAACTTTTCGTATTTACCGCCTTTTTCAAAGTCGGGTTCAATACGTTCGAAAAAATCTTTCAAGCTCATTAGCCTTCCCTCTCGATCGTATCTAGACAGTCACGCAGATATGAACCGTAGTCATATTTGCCAGGACATACGAACGTACACAGTGCCAGATCTTCTTCATCCAACTCTAACGCGCCTAACGTCACAGCACCGTCAAAATCACCTGAAATCAGGTCACGCAACAACATAGTAGGAAGAATGTCCAATGGCATTACCCGCTCATAGTTACCAATGGGTACCATAGCGCGGTCTGAACCGCCTGTGCTTGTCGTCATGCTAAACAGACGAGAAGGCGCAAGATGGCCTAAGAATGCACGGGTAATAGAATATTTATTTGAGCCAGGTAATAGCCAACCCAATAATTCTTTTTCGGTACCTTCTTCAAGCAAACTGACTTGAACATGGTAACGACCTAAATACCCTTGCGGACCAACGGCGGTACGTCCATTCAGAACAGATCCTGAAATCAGTCGAACAGTGCCTTCTAAGATTTCACCAGCGGTTAATTCAGCCAGACTCGCGCCCACAACCGTGCGTACCAGTCTTGGTTTAGCCGCTTTAGGGCCTGCAATAGCAATAACACGTTCAGTATTAAGCTCACCCGTCGTAAATAGCTGGCCAATCGCGATGACATCTTGGTAACCAATATGCCAAACAGTACGTTTTGCAGAGGCAGACAATACGAAGTGAATATGCGTACCGACTAGTCCTGCAGGGTGTGCACCGGCAAATTCTTCAACTTGGGCGTTTGCGGCAGGAATATCAGCGCCAGGCGCTTTACAAAGGTAAACTTTACCGTCAGTAAGTCTTGCTAAGACCTTAAGACCATTAGCAAAGTCTTCTTTATGCTCACGGATCACCACAGCGGGATCTGCAGCAAGAGGTTGAGTATCAATTGCGGTTACAAAAATACCAGCAGTAGATGAATCTACAGCAGGCACTTTGCTAAAAGGGCGAGTACGCAAAGCGGTCCATAAACCTGATTCAATCAGATTGTCACGGACTAACTGCGAGTCGAGCGTATCGAGTGCAGTGGCATCATATTTAGCAAAGGCAACGCTGTCGTTTCCTTCCACTTCAATGACAACAGACTGCAGAACACGCTGAGCGCCCCGGTTAATGTCTAATATAGTACCACTGGCTAAAGCCGTATATTTAACGCCTAAATTCTTCTTATCTTCAAAAAGAACTTGGCCTTTTTGTACTTTATCGCCCACTTTGATCTTCATCGTTGGACGTAAGCCAATATACTCTTCACCCAAAGTAGCTACATGTTTAATGGCTGGGCCATTATGGATAACTTGCTCTGGTCCGCCTACTATAGGCAGTTCCAATCCTTTCTTAATTGTAATCATATCCACAAGCACTACGTTTGAAGGAAAGACAATGCGCCGCGTTACTGCTAAATACTTAGGTCTAAAAAAACCTACTGCATTGAGCTAGCGCAGATTTATCAC
>JBOFUF010000157.1:0-1497 GCA_051652445.1 Shewanella sp. | reverse complement strand
AACGGTCGAGTGCCATTAACTCTTGTACTCTGACAAAACCGAGATCATCGGTTAACTTTTGGCTATTGGCATCAACAACAGGCTCAGGGCTTTGATTGAGTGATACCGGTTTATTTAAGAACTGCGCAGCAGCAAAACCGTAAAAATTACGTTCATTGCTAATGGTAGCGAGCGCTCGTATGGCACTTTCAGGGGATTCTTTAGCATTAGTTCGATAAAGCCAGTATTGCCAACGCTCCTTGGCTAAGGTTTCTGGTTGCAGTAGATTCAAGTAACGGGCAATACTGCGCATGTCGTGATCGCGGATAGCCCATCTTAAACGGCGCTCAAATAAGTCGTCATTTTTCAGTTTAGTGATCAGATTGTCGGCATAGTTTTTATAGTTATCATCTTGTTCGATTAAAATACGGCGAACGAGGTATTGATCTAACTCTTGTGCTTGCGCGGGGGTGAAACGCTGGTTTTTCTTATACTGTTCATACAAATTAATCGCTTGGTCGAGATCCTTACGGGCAAGGCGTTTTAATCCTGCGGCGACTACGTCACCGACAATCGGATTATTATCCTTAAACTTTTCGGTATGACGCAGGCTATTAGGGTCTTTATAGACGGCGACTAAGCGCTTCGCTTCGTGACTATGGGTGGTGATTTTTTGGGATAAATAACTCAGTAAACTCGTTTCGCCAGCCTCGAAACTCAGCATCATTCGCGCCCATACGACATCTTGTGTGCGGTGGCCGGTTTTGATCCATTTATTGAAAAGAGCATCACACTCCTTTGGTCTCGAACCGGCAAACACCCAAAGTGATTGTGCGGCGGCATAAGCCGTTTGTTGATCGCCCTTGGCGAGTTTCGCTTCATAGTAATAACACTGTAGGCCGATGCTGGTGGGCGCTTCAGGGGTGATCGCAAGATAATCATTCCAGCGTTTTTGGCTACCGGCGTTATGTAAATACTTAGACCGTAACCGGTTGTACATAGGTGTGGTTTCATATTTTTCAATCAAGGCTTTAGCTGCAGAGCCCTGTAAGGCATTAAGATTGCCGATATCGATATCATGGTCTAAATAAATCGCGAGTGGATAATTACCGAGTGTTGCCCGTAGGGGTTTATAGGTTGCATAATCTTGCTTCTTCAGGGCTTTTTCGGCCTCTAAAAACGTTTTCTGCGTTGACGTTAACGCGAGTGCAGCAGGGGCATTCAATGCGCCTGCGAGCAATATTGCGCTAGATATAACCACATTCATAACGGCTTTACACATGGCGCATTTGCCTCCGGGCACTAGAGTATCAATCGATATGTTTATATCGAGCTGTGGTCATTAATGGGTGTTCAATGCGGTTTATCTCGCATCATATTATATCGGCTCAAGTTCGGTGTCCTTGGGAACGCGGGTATGCGACAGATCCCGTTCAGCGTCGTCATTCAGAGTCTCGTTGTCAACCAGAGTCTCGTTGTCCACCAAAGTTTCGTTGTCATCTTGGGCTTCATTGAGTG
>JBOFUF010000156.1:0-7594 GCA_051652445.1 Shewanella sp. | reverse complement strand
GCAACGGTATTACTGTTGATTTATTATGTGTTTGCGGTGATCGCGACCAAAATATTTGGTGGCGCATTTCCGCAATGGTTTGGCAGCATTGCGGATTCGTTTTATACCCTGTTTCAGGTGATGACGCTGGAAAGTTGGTCTATGGGGATTTCGCGACCTGTAATGGAGGTTTATCCTTATGCATGGGTATTTTTTGTGCCTTTTATTCTGGTGGCGACCTTCACTATGCTGAATTTGTTCATTGCCATCATCGTTAACACGATGCAAACTTTTAGCGATGAAGAGCACGCTTTAGCGCGTGAACAGCATAAACAAGCGCAACATCAAGAGCAGCAGCAAATGCGTGAGGAATTAACCGCTATCCGATTAGAGTTGCAGCAATTACACGCTTTGCTGCGGACTTCACCTGTGATACCGCCACCGTCACCAACGGCTATTGATCTAAGCTGAGACTAAAATAAACTTAACTATTTAGGTTCCCATAGGTATGGAAGCCGCCTTATTGTCAACGGCTGCTTGCATACCAATCATGCGCAATGTTGTAGGTTAAATCTAATATGGTGACGAGGAATGCTGAGCTTTGGTTATCGCCAATGCCAATAATAAGTTAACCATTATTTTTTATGTTCCATTTTTTCCAGATGCTTAGGATTATTACTATCAGTATTAGGCTGACAACAGTCCATGTGAGGTATTTGTGTTGATGATAAAATGCCAGCATAGGCGCGATTTCATCGCGGATTAACACAGGTCCTAATCCAAACAGTGCTACCCAGATGCTGGTGGCGAGGCCATTACCCATCACAAATTGTTTGAGTGGCATTTTCGCAAGGCCGCAGCCGATAAACATAAATTGTTTTAATCCTTCCACAAAGCGGCTCAGTACTAACGCGGCGATACCATATTGGCCGATAATGCCGTGGATTTTGTGTTCCAATTGCGGTTTTATCCATCCTTTTTTGAGCAACACATCGCCAAAGTGCCAGCCAATATAATATCCCACACTATTACCGCAGAGCGCCCCACAGGCTGCGACGGTCAATACGACTGGCAACGACATTTGCCCTGCGGCCGCTAATAGACTGGCCACAATTAATAACGATTGTCCTGGCGCAGGGATGCCAAACCCTTCGGCGGCTATGGCGACAAATAGGATGAGATAGCCGTATTGCTGCAGCCAAGGTGTGAGTTCGGTGATGATATGTTGTAGTGCTTCTGGCATAGATAGCGATATAAATTAAGGGGACGCTTAGCGCATCATACTCGCCCACTTCGACGGTTGGATAGTGTTATGAGCAAGGTTTCATGTTTGCTCTCAGTTTCGATGATGACTGATGTTTAGGGAGGAAAACGCGCTTTGGGCATGACTTTGGGTGAGAGATAAAAAGACCGAACTCAGTTCGGTCCTTTTAGAATATTGCAGTTGCGATTCGGTGACGGCTATAGGACGGCTATGCGAATGCTGCTTGTAGCTGTGGCACGACTTGTTTCTTACGGCTTAATACACCGTCTAACCACACTTTACCATCGACAGGCGTTTTGCCGTAGGCGCGTTGAGTGAGCTGGTCATCGTCAGACACGATTAACAATTCTGAGCCTTCTTTCATAATGTCTGTCAGCAGTAACAATACGCTATGGCGATTGCCTTCGACTTTCAGCGCTTTGATATCGGCGGCTAACTCGGCCTTGATATTGTCAAATACTGACAGGTCGATCACTTCTAACTGGCCGATACCGATTAAGTTACCGTTCATGTTGAAGTCTTTAAAGTCACGCATCACCAAATCACGTGCTGGCGTGCCTTGCACGGCTGATTTCACTTTGAACATGTCCATGCCCAGAGCTTTGAAATCTTCAATGCCGGCGATCTCAGCTAAGGCTTCAACACAGCGAATGTCGGCGGTGGTGCAGGTCGGTGATTTGAAAATCACAGTATCACTTAAAATCGCACACATCATGATGCCAGCCATATTTTTAGGGATAGCGACTTGGTAAAAGTCGAACATCATCTTGATCACGGTATTGCTACAACCCACAGGGCGGATCCAGCATTCTAGTGGTGTATCCGTGGTGAGATCCCCCAGCTTGTGGTGATCAACAATCCCAACAATCGTCGCCTTTGCAATATCATCCGGTGCTTGGGTCAGTTCTGAATGGTCAACGATATATACTTGCTCGCCAGCGTAACTGGTTTTATATTCTGGCGCTTCAAAACCAAAACGTTGCAGAATAAAGACGGTTTCGGGTGACAATTCACCTAAACGCGCGGCAATGGCTTCTTCACCGATTTGGTTTTTTAAATAGGCTAACGCGATAGCACCGCAGATTGAATCAGAATCGGGGATCTTGTGACCGACAACGTAAATAGGCATTTCAGGGACTCTCCTTTAAATTTGTGACGATTTTAGCAATATTTAGCACTGTTCGGAAATAGCCAGAGCAGATATCGCTATGCCCTTAGCTTGCTGTATAGGCAAAAATAGGGCGCTTAAATTTGGCTGATATTGTTTAAGTTTTAAATCTTTACTTTTATCACCACTTTACGCACCGCCGTGGCGATATCGCCCGTGCCCGGCATATGTATGTCGCCGGGAAAAAACAGTGCAAACATACCTGCTTTTAGCTTGATATAGGACGCATTGGCTTGGTTTGCCGCATAATCAAATCCGGCGTAGTCGTGTTTCTCAACATAAGCTTTTGAGGGGATTTGATCCGCTAAAGGCAAGTAACCAAATTCTTCTTCACCGCTGACAACATATTGCACATCGATATATTTTTGGTGTACTTCAAAAGGTTCTGTCGACTTATGCTTGGTTTGGTAATCGTTGACTATCACAAAAATATTGTCACCATCGAGGGGGTAATGGCCGACGGGCAATTGAGTCAAGTCGGTGCTGGCAAGGTGTGCTAATGCTGTGGCTAAGCGTGGGCTTAATGCTTGATAAAGATGGCGGTTAGCTAAGGTATCGACGATCATCGGTTACTCGACATGGCAAAGAAATAAGAGTGAATGGTAACGATTATAATCAGATCACTGGCGTTAAGACAGCAGCTTTAGGCGTAAAAACGGGCTTTTGAATGGGCTATGGTGGTATTTAGTTGGACCGGTGAGTTTGTCTGTTCAGACGACGTCGCGAAATGCAAATCTAAGCGGGATGTGGCAGAAGATACCGATGGAGAGACACTCGTGATTATTTGTAGGCTAGAACATATTTAGTGTATGCGTAAATTTTATAATGATCTGATTTAAATAATGATAAAGCTTATTTGTGTGGTTTGAGGTGATGTTTTGCTCCCCTTTGAAAAGGAACATAGATTTGTCAGCTGGCATTTTGAACGAGTGATCTTTAGCCAACAGGCTGTGGCCTCTCCCTTTTTGCAACTCAATGATTTACCAAGTCAGCAGGCGGAATTAACCGAAGCCAATGTCGATGGGCAATATTACGATGGTGGCATTACCGACTATCACTTCGATTTCCCTTTATCCCACGCTACGGGTTTAACCCTGTATCCGCATTTTTACCCTAGTATCAGCCCGGGTTGGTTCGATAGGTCGTTGAAATGGCGCCAAGCGCGATCTCATTACCACAATGCTTTAGTGTTAGTGCGCTTTAGTGTTAGTGCCGTCGGCCGAGTTTGTGGCTTCATTGCCCTTTGGTAAAATCCCAGATCGGGCAGATTTCAAACAGCTTGATAGCGCTCAGCGGATGAAATATTGGCGAACATCGGTGGCATTAAGTGAGCGCCTCGCCGACGCTTTTGCGGATGTGGTTGCAAAGGGAGACGTAATGGCACGACTAGAAAATTTTTAATATTAAGTTCGATTTTCAATGTATTTTAGCTTTATAATCAAATATTTATCTTGATTAGGTTTACAGTGTCATCATTGATACGCTAATTATTTTCGCACTCAGCGGCTTCAGGAAGGAAATTATTCCAACTGCTACACTCTAAGGTAATGGGGAATACGAATGCATTTATGTGCGTTTCTTTCTACTTGAGGGCAGGAGGTTGCTATGCAAACACAAGAAATGGCGTTACTGATGCGCGATGCCTTGTTACTGCCACAGGGACGGGTGGAGGTTAGAGTGGTTGAGCCCGGTCATCTACGGATGGTGGCCGATGTCCTTAAGGGAAAGTATGCGCTTGCCTTTGCTACCATCAGGCACCACGGTAGCCCCCCTTGTTATCCCACCGCGACTCAATGCGATATTATCGATTTTAATCAGCTAGATGATGACTCACTTAGCATAGTGCTCGAAGGGAGCCAGCGGGTCAGTATTCTTTCGGCGGCGCAGGCCAAAGATAAGCTGTGGATGGCGCGTACTTTACCCTGTCGTAACTGGCAAGAAGAGCCGATTAAAGGTGAATTTGAGCTGATCAGTGCCGCGTTAGAGCAATTTTATCAGGTGAATCCCGATCTGTTTGAGCTTTACTCCCAAGTGCATTTAGAAGACGCTGCTTGGGTGAGTCAGCGCTGGCTCGAAGTTCTGCCCATGTATAATAAAGACAAATTAGTATTAGTGAATCAGCCTGATTGCCATAAAACCTTAGACTTCGTGCTGCAACTGATTAAGTCCCATGTGGACTGAAAAACCATATAAAGGCTAGAATAGTGGCTTTCTCTCAATAACCGTTTTTTCGTGATATGACAGCATCTGCCCGCGCCGCCCAGCCTTCTTACATAGTGCTTCCTGTGAATGTCACCGATAAAGCCACAGTGTTTGCCTTTCTCGCACAGCATTTTGCCCGCATAGGTGAAGAGGTGTGGCGTCAGCGGATCCACGATGGAAAAGTGCATTGGCGCGACGGCAGCTTGATTGCCTTGGATACTGAATATCGTCCAGCGGCGCGAGTGTATTACTATCGTGAAGTGCCGGTAGAGGCGAAAATTCCCTTTGAAGAACAGATCCTATTCCAAGATGACAATGTCATTTTGGCCTATAAGCCGCATTTTTTACCTGTGACCCCAAGCGGCAACTATGTGAACGAGTGTCTGGTGCATAGACTGAGGCTGCGCACTGGCATAGACACGATTGCGCCAGCCCACAGGCTTGATCGTGAAACCGCGGGAGTGATCCTGATGACCGTCGTGCCGGAAACCCGCGCCCTCTATCATCAACTTTTTATTGATGATGCCATCCGCAAAGACTACCAAGCGATTGCGAAATTGACTCCTGAGGTGATTGAACAATATCAACAAGGCCGCTTAGTTTTACCTCGGCACTGGACGGTAAAGAACCGGATGCAGCCGAGCGATCCGAGTTTTACCATGAAAATCGTTGAAGGTGAGGCCAATACTCATTCCGAAATTAGTTTAGTGGCAGTAAACGGTGATCACGGTTTATTCCACTTGAGCCCGATTACCGGCAAAACCCACCAACTCAGAGTGCACATGCAAAGCTTAGGAATGCCGCTATTAAACGACAGATTTTATCCCACCTTATTACCTAAAGGGCCGGATAAGTTTGCGACACCTCTTAAGTTGATGGCGCAGCGTTTACGTTTCATCGATCCTGTGAGTGGGATCCACCACGACGTGCAATGTGAGGGGTATTAATTAAAAATCAACGCGACCCGTCTCAACACTTATATTTATCTATTCATTAACATTATGAATAATAACTCACATGCCGTTAACGATTGCGTAAATATGTTAAGACGATTGTTAATATCTAGCTGACTGCAAGGTATTAATTTATATATTATTACTTATAAAGTATTAGGTTTAGTTACAATAAAATTTAACTTCTGTTTATAATGTCTAACTTATAATTCACTTAGCCCTAAGTTAGCTGTCATTTATAATTTTTGGTCTAAAGCATTATTTTGTTGCATGGATGTTATTCTTGAGCTGTTGTTTAATTCGTTCAAGATCGCAATCGATATAGGATATTGATATGAAAGAAGTCATTATTAGCAATTTGAGTGTCGATTTACCCCATGATTATTTTGTCTGGATTGGTCGCTATCAAAATACTGATTGGCACCCTCGGTTTGAGCAATTTAACTCAGTAGAAGCATTGATTGATAATGGGGAAGTCCCAGAGATCATTGTCTTATCAGTACAAGCAGAGGAGCAAGATAAGTGGCTTGTGATGCTGAGGCAACATGAACTTACTGCATTGAGCTTAATATTGGTCTCTCATGAGAGCGCATTGTCATCATTTCTTGGGAATGGAATATGGCGAGAAGATTATAAAGATCAATATCAGTCATATAAGCTAAAAAAACAGCAAGTAAAACTCAATTTTCAAGATGATATTGTCCATAAGTTATTGTGTTACTTGTGGTGTCATCATGACGCGATTCTTGAGCCTCACTTCGTGCCCGATAAACCTTATTTATATGATTACCCTTTATTAAACGCTTGGGGTGTGAGTCCTGAGGATAGTTCAGCTTGGTTGAGTGATTTACAAAAAAACAATTGGCTCAAAAAATCCACATTATTAAATCGTTTACGATTTTGCCCGTGTTGCCATTCGGGGCATTTAAATTACATTGATGTTTGTCCACAATGCCATAGCATTGATACTGAGCTACAAAGTAGTTTGCATTGTTTTAATTGCGGCCATGTTGGTAATCAAGCATTGTTTCGAAAGCTCAATACCTTGAGGTGCCCGAATTGCTTGCAGAACCTGCGGCATATCGGAGTTGATTACGATAGACCAATAGAAAATCATCATTGTAATTCATGCCAAACTTTATTTGTCGATGCTGTGGTTGAGGCCGAGTGTTTGGATTGTAGGGTGAGTAGTAAGCTCGATTCTTTACATGTCCGTAATGTATACAGTTTTAAATTGACGGCGCATGGACGTCATTTAGTTCGCCAAGGAGAATCGCAGTCGTTATTCAGTTTGGCACCGGGTGAAAAGATGGTCAGTGAACAGTTCTATTGGTTACTTGATTGGCAAAACAAACTAGCAAAACGTCATCATCAGACACATACCATTTTGTCGGTGCAAATGCTTAATGTGGCTGAGTTTTTAAGTGCAGAAGGTGAGGCTAAAGGCTTTGCTCAACTAGACGCATTGCAAGAGCGTTTAAGCAGTGTGATCCGTGTGACTGATGCTTGCAGTCATTACACTCAAGATGGGATGTTAATGCTGTTGCCTATGACAGAACTCAACCAATTAAAGAGTATTTATAACAAGCTTTTTGATTTGAAACAGCTGCAATCATCCTCGAAAATCGAGTTAAGCGTTAAGGCCGTTAGCCTACCAGCCAATATGGGTGAAAATGTTGCCGAGTGGCTTACAGATCAACTCCTACAAGCTGAGCCAATGTGATTATGAGTGAATTCAATACCATCACTTATATGTTGCTGGATATCTGGCATCAACTTGCACAGCACTTGACGTTCTTTGTGGGGTTGGTACCGTTGATATTACTGTATGAAATCCCTTTAATGCTACTCGTAGTGACAGGCATTTTACGTTTCTTTTATACCCAATTTATGCAGGTGCCTAAGCAGTCGCTTTTTAGACCTAAAGTGTCATGTGTGATTACATGTTATGCCGAGGGTGAGGCGGTGAAGTCAACGATTGATTCTTTTATCGAACAAGTTTATGACGGTGAGATAGAGATCATTGCT
>JBOFUF010000155.1:0-9798 GCA_051652445.1 Shewanella sp. | reverse complement strand
CCTTTCACTACTTTACCGTCTTTCACATCTAAACAGGGGACTAGTCGTTTGGCCAGCATTGGATTGCCTCCACCACGTTAAACTGATTGATAAGCAAGGCTTTGCCTATAATGATGCCCGCCGCGCCGCTATCACGCACGGCGGCAACATCCTCAAGAGTTGCAATACCGCCGGAGGCTTGCCAAGCGATATCGGGATAACTTGCAGCAATTTCTTGATAAAGCGCGGTATTCGCGCCCGTTAAGGTGCCATCACGGCTAATGTCAGTCACCAGCGCGTGCTTTAAGCCGACCGCGCTAAAGGTTTCTACGAGGGATTCTAAACTCTTACCGCCGCCACTTTGCCAACCGGATACGGCGACCATTTTCTCGCCGCTCTGGTTGATATTGACATCGAGCGCGAGGCAAATGGCTTCACTGCCGTATTTGATAAACCATTGTTTGACTAACTCAGGTTCTTTCACCGCCAGTGAGCCAATCACCACACGTTTTACACCGATAGCTAATAATTCAGTGACTTGTTCTTCAGTGCGAATGCCGCCGCCCACTTGAATATTGGCGTTTAATCCCGCGACTAATTCACTGATAAGGCGAGTTTGGCGTTTAGCGGGATCTTTTGCACCTGTTAAATCAACGATATGCAACCACTTCGCGCCTTGGGCCTCGTAGGATTGCAGTTGCGCCAAAGGACTTAAATCAAAGGTGGTCTGCTGGGCGTAATCGCCTTGATAAAGCCGGACGACATTGCCATCAATTAAATCAATCGCAGGTATGATCATAAGCTTAAAACCTCGATTGATATATTTATAACTTCTTCATTAATAAATATTTTTGTATTGAGTAATTTATTCATGGGTCAGCCTTCCGTCCGCAGTGTTACTTTGCCGCGCTTCGTTCATCTGCAACTCGTCCATCTGTAAAAAGTTACGCAGAATTTGCGCGCCCACGGCGGCACTTTTCTCCGGGTGGAACTGTACGCCCATAAAGTTATCTTTGCCGATGGCGGCGCTAAAGCCTTCGCCATAGGAACACTCTGCTAAGGTAAATTCGCTTAACGGCGCGCGGTAACTGTGGACGAAATACACATAGCTGCCATCTTCAATACCCGCAAACAGCGGGTGAACGCGAGGAGCTTTTGCTTCTTTTGAGTTTGTCGTTAGTTTAAGTTGGTTCCAGCCCATGTGTGGCAAAGGTAAGTGTTCAGCTTTGAGTAACTGGGTATCTAGCTCGCAAATGTCGGTGGGGATTATGCCTAAACATTCGCAATCTTGACCTTTGCCGCCGCGCTCCTTAGACATCGCCGCGAGCATTTGCATGCCAAGGCACACACCCAGCACAGGTTGAGTCAGGCCTTGAATGAGTTCGACTAAGCCTTTTTCATGCAAGGACGCCATGGCAACCCCCGCGGTGCCCACACCCGGCAGCACCACACGTTTTGCGGCTTTGATTTTGGTTTTATCGTCTGTGACCAACACCTTAGCGCCTAAACGCTCGAAGGCGAAACGTACTGAGCTTAAGTTGGCACAGCCCGTGTCTATGATGACGGTTTCAGCATCTGGTGATGCATTTGCTGTTAATTGAGCGTCTTGTTGCATGCTAACCTCTTAACCGATTGATGCTGACGCCTTAAAGTACGCCTTTACTCGATGGCAGCATATCGCCTTCGACTTTAAGGGCTTGGCGCAGCGCGCGGCCGAGCACTTTAAACAGAGCTTCAACCTTGTGGTGATCGTTATCACCTTCGGCGGCAACATGCAGCGTGCAGCGCAGGCCATCGGCAAAGGATCGGAAGAAGTGCGGCACCATTTCAGTGGCCATTTCGCCGACATGCTCGCGTTCAAAATCGGCTGAGAACTTAATAAAAGGCCGGCCAGAGATATCCAGCAGACATTCGCCCTTGGCTTCGTCCATCGGCAAACTAAAGCCGAAACGGGCAATGCCGCGTTTGTCACCGAGCGCTTGGCGCAGAGCATCCCCTATGGCCAGTGCCGTGTCTTCGACGCTGTGGTGATCGTCGATTTCTAAGTCGCCATCGACTTTCACATCCATCTTAAAATTACCGTGGGTCGCAATTTGATCGAGCATGTGGTCGAAAAAGCCAATGCCAGTATTGATGTTACCTTTGACAGGATTGTCCAGATCAACTGTCACGCGTATATCGGTTTCTTTGGTGGTACGCACGACCGTCGCGGTGCGGCCTTTACTCAGCAGTGCATCGGCGATGGCGTTCCAGCCTAAAGTGTCGCGTTGATATTTCAGGCTTTTAATGCCCATGGCATTACCCAATTCCACATCGGTTTGGCGATCGCCAATCACCGCCGATTGGGTGAAATCGATGCAGCCTTGGGTGAGATAGTCTTTTATTAGCCCAAGCTTTGGTTTACGGCAGCTGCAATTTTCATCAAAAAAGTGCGGGCAAATCACCACATCTTCGAAGTTAACCCCTTGGCTTTTGAGGATTTGCATCATCATATTGTGGGGCGCGTCGAAATCTTCCTGCGGGAAAGACGCTGTGCCAAGGCCGTCTTGATTGCTGACCATGACTAAGCGAAACCCTGCCTTTTGCAGACGTAGTAAAGCGGGGATCACCTGTGGCTCGAACACTAATTTCGCGAGACTATCGACCTGTTTGTCGGTGACGGGCTCTTCAATCAAGGTGCCGTCACGGTCGATAAACAGCATTTTTTGTGCAACGTTCGGGACAAATTGTGGGTTCATGGCGCTACCTTCAAATTCAATTCGTTTAGCTAATGCTTAAGCTGATTTTACCTTCAGCGCGGCATTCGCTTTTTATTGGTTTTTATTAAATTTTTATCAGTGACTTATTATCAGAAACTTATTACTCGTTGCTTATTATTGCTCAGTGCTGGGATTCAAATAAATCCACTAACACATCGGTATCTGCTTTTGAGCTGAAGCTAAAGCGGATGGCTTTGGCAAGCCTTGGATCTTTGTAGGCGCGGGCGACCACACCGCTGCCTTGCAGTAAAGCCGCGATTTTGGCGACATCATCAAATTCAGCCAGCACATAATTGCCGTTAGGCTTAAGCACGCGGGCGCGGGAATCTGAGCGATTGGATTTTGAACAATAAGCGCTGATCGCCGCTGTGAGTCTGGCGCCTTGCTCATTTAATTGTGCGACTTGCACTTTCATCCGCGCAATGCCAGCGCTTGATAGCGCCTGCGTGGCGACTTCACTCACGGGTAGCGGCACAGGATAGGGCGCAATCACGCGCATAATGATTTCGACCACGGCCTCGTTTGCCAGCATAAAACCACAGCGTGCACCCGCCAGCGCAAAGGCTTTTGACAGGGTGCGCAGTACCACTAGATTCGGATAACTTTCGAGCAAATCCGCCACGCTGTATTCAGGGCAAAACTCAATATAGGCTTCATCGATGACCACAAGCGCATCGGGCAGGGCGTTGATCGCTTGCTCGATAATGGCTTTGTCAATCACAGTCCCCGTCGGATTATTAGGATTGCAGATAAACACCAGTTTTGCGCCGCGAACCGCCTCAACATAGGTTGCAGGCAAGCCATATTCCGCGCTGAGATTTAACGCCTTAACGCCCACATTAAAGGTGTTCGCACTGATGGCATACATGCCGTATGTCGGACCAAAGCAAGCAATGCTGTCGACGCCGGGTATACAAAAGGCGCGAATTAACAGTTCAATCGCTTCATCGGCGCCGCGGCTGGCGACTATCTTACGCTCGCTTACGCCGCTGTAGTCGCTGTAGGCTTTGATAAGCTCTGGCGGTTGGCATTCAGGGTAACGATTCAATTTTGATAAATTGAGTGTTGCCGTATCGACATTATTGAAGGGCGATTCGTTGGCATTGATCCAAATATCCCCACGCCCCCCCAGTCTACGGGCACTCTGGTAAGGCGTTAAATCCAGTAACTCAGGGCGCGCTAAGCGCTCAGCTAAATTTAGCGGCGCCGATTTCGCTGATGCGAGTGCTAAGGGTTCTGCGGTCTTTTTCATGCTGTTCACTTGGCTCATTTTCTTCACTCAGCGCTATTGTTATAAACTCAAGGGCTAATCACTTAAGGTTGCTCACTTAAGGGCTAATCACTTAAGAGTTGTTCACTTAAGGGTTATTCACTTAAGGTTGTTCACTTAAGGGTTATGCGGATCATTTTTCTAGGCTAGCTAGGCGAATGGCGACGGCATTTTTGTGTGCATCGAGCCATTCGTTACTGGCTAACGTCATGACCGCTTGCCCCAATCCGATTAAGCCCTTAGCGCTGAGTTCCTGCACCGTAAAGCGGCGACTAAAATCGGCCAATGTTAGGCTCGACATGGCACGGCTGTAACCGTAAGTCGGAAGCACGTGGTTGGTGCCACTGGCATAATCACCAACAGATTCAGGTGTATAAGCCCCTAAAAATACCGAGCCCGCGGCGCGAATGTTTTTCAGTACCTCGCGGGGAAAACGCGTTTGAATGATCAAGTGCTCAGGCCCATATTGATTTGACACCTGCGCGGCTTGGCGCATATCGTCTACAACAAAAGTACGACTGCAGAGGAGCGCTGTCGCCGCCATATCACAACGCGGCAGAGCGGCGAGTTGTCTTGTCAGCGCATTATTGACGCCATCGGCGATAGCGTGCGAATCTGTGACTAACATGACTTGTGAATCAGGGCCGTGCTCCGCTTGCGAAAGCAAATCGGCGGCAATAAATTCGCAATTGGCATCGCTATCGGCAATCACTAACACCTCAGAAGGGCCTGCTGGCATATCGATACACACAGTGCAGCGACCATCCTGTGACACTAAGCGTTTAGCTTCAGTCACGTAGCGATTACCGGGGCCAAAAATCTTATCGACTGCGGGAATCGTCTCTGTGCCAAAGGCCAGTGCCGCAATGGCCTGCGCGCCGCCCACTTGATAAATTTCAGTGATCCCACAGGCAGTGGCGGCATAGATAATGGCATCGTTAATCGGCGGAGGACTGACCAAGACTCTTTGTTCGCAGCCGGCGATTTTGGCGGGCAGGGCGAGCATCATCACGGTCGAAATTAATGGTGCACTGCCACCAGGAATATATAAACCCACTTTTTCAATCGGTTCGCTACGTAGCTCGCAGCGCACGCCTGCCTCGGTTTCCATATCAATTGGGCGAAATTGCTGGGCGCGGTGAAATACATCTATGTTCGCCATGGCTTTGGCGATCGCCGCTTTAAGCTCTGGTGATACCCGTGCGCTTGCCGCCGTTATTTCGGCTTCATTCATGCGCAGCTCAACCCTTGCTTGCCCATTTAAATCTCTGGTTGCGCTATTGAATCCATCAAATTTTTGATTAAATTCAGCAATGGCGGCATCACCCCGTGTTGCTACCGCATCGACAATCGCGCGAACGCTTTGCTCTAAGGTGCAGTCGCCCATTAAGGGTGAGCGTTTCAGCGCCGTTTTCTGCTCGGCGGTGGATAATGTTGACCAAGTTAGGATTTCCATACCTTACCCCATCATCTTTTCGATTGGCATCACCAGAATCGAGGTGGCACCCAGTGCGGTCAGCTGCTCCATGGTATCCCAGAATAAATCTTCGGTACTGACTGCGTGGATAGCCACGCGGTTAGTATCATCATTTAATGGCAATACGGTGGGGTTTTCAGCGCCGGGGAGCAGGGCGACGATTTGATCTAAGGTTTCGGTTGGCGCGTGCAGCAGGATGTACTTGCTCTCACGGGCACGGATAACGCCGTTGATGCGGGACAGAATTTTGTCGATGAGTGCTTGTTTCGTCGGCGATTGGGTTTGGGTCGATTGAATGATGCAGGCCATAGAGCGGTAAATGACTTCGGTTTCGTATAACCCGTTAGCCTCTAAGGTGGCGCCCGTTGACACGAGATCACAAATCCCATCGGCAAGGCCGGCACGCGGGGCGACTTCAACCGAGCCTTTTAACATACAGTCGCGATAATTTATGCCTTTTTGTTGCATAAAACGGCGTAGCAGGTTCGGGTAAGACGTGGCGATGCGTAATCCTTCTAACGAGGAGGCGTCGGCGTAACAAAATTCTGTTGGTACGGCTAACGAGAGGCGACAGGAGCCAAAATCTAACAGACGTAGTTTGAGGCAATCGGCGGGTTTGTTCAGGGTTTGACGTTCGATTTGCTCTTCTTCGAGCACGTTTTCACCAATCATTCCCATATCGACCACGCCATCCATCACCAATCCTGGGATATCGTCATCTCGAACGCGCAGTAAATCGATAGGCATATTGTCGGCATGAGCAATAAGTCTTTGTTCATTAATGGAAAACTTAACGCCACAGCTTTTTAGTAGTTGCAGGGAGTCAGTAGAAAGACGGCCAGATTTTTGAATGGCGATGCGTAAACGGTTCGATTCAGTCATAGTGCTATCTCGCTCAAAGGATTAAATTAACAGATTCAAAATTAACAGATTCAAAATTAACGCCTAAATGCAAAAACCCCCGGAATTCCTTCCGGGGGTTGATGATTATCTTGAATCAGTCCGCTAGAAGGATGTCGTCCTCCGGCAGTGAGCGTCGGAAGGCTACCGCATAGTATGGTGATGGTGGATAGCGTTCAGTAATGGGCTCATCTTAATCTCTCGGTGCTTATTGGTTTACATTAGGTCGCTAAATAGCTTAAAAATAGCGAAATGTTAAATTTATTGTTACGGACATCTATCCGTATAAAGTGGATTTAAATTAACCGCTTTAATGGGGCATTGCAACAGCAAATGTAAATTAAATTAGAATATTTATGCGGTTATGCAATCGCTCAGCAATGTTATGTCATTAAACACAAATGATGTGTGAAACAAATGTAATTTAATTGCCAAGTGTTGAGTACCGATTATTGCGCCGCATGATCTCCGCCAATCCCGCGTCGTTGCTAGGTTATATCGACTTATCAACAAAATCTGTGGATAACCCTGTGAGTTGTCTTCATTAATGAGCCTCAAAGCCTTGGCATATGGGCGACGGACTTAAAATACACTTATTTGGTGGTTTAAAATAAATAACAATACAAACAGTTGCTTGCAAAAAGCAAGTGGTTTTTATTAAGGGTGTAAATAAGGTTGTAATTTTGTAACGAAGCAAAAAGGGTTTCTTGTGTATTAATATGGCTTTTTTGCTTCGTTTTCGAGTGTTTTGCGAGCAGAAATGCGTGAGGATATTTTAGTCTAAACGCTTCATGTTGCTTGTGCTAAATGGCTATTTTGCGGCTGTAGCGCCGATCGTAGCGCCGATTGATATGACGATAAGAAGGATAACAGTGGAGCTTAGTCGGTGACTTGATTAGAATGGGACGACTTACTAAAAGGATATGTGCGCGTGTCAGAATCTGTTTTTCAGCTTGAATCGCAATTCGCCCCCGCAGGCGACCAACCTAGCGCAATAGCCAAATTAGTCGACGGCCTCGAAGCGGGGCTGGCTTGTCAAACCTTACTCGGGGTGACGGGTTCAGGCAAAACCTTCACGATTGCGAATGTGATCCAACAGTTAGGCCGACCAACCATTATCATGGCACCTAATAAAACCTTGGCGGCACAGCTGTATGGCGAGATGAAAGAGTTCTTTCCTCATAATGCGGTCGAGTATTTTGTTTCTTATTACGATTATTATCAGCCAGAAGCCTATGTACCGGCATCAAATACCTTTATCGAGAAGGACGCATCGGTTAATGCCCACATTGAGCAGATGCGCTTATCCGCCACTAAGGCGCTGTTAGAGCGTAAAGATGTGGTGTTAATTGCCTCTGTATCGGCTATTTATGGTTTGGGCGATCCCGATTCCTATTTGAAAATGTTGCTGCATCTTCGCCAAGGCGATGTGATGGGGCAGCGTGACATCTTAATTCGCCTCAGTGAATTGCAATACAAACGCAACGATATTGAGCTGCAACGCGGTACTTATCGGGTGCGCGGTGAAGTGATTGATATTTTCCCTGCCGACTCTGAGCGTAATGCCATCAGAGTCGAGTTGTTTGATGATGAAATTGAGCGTTTAAGTGAGTTTGATCCGTTAACCGGCCATATTATTAAACGGATCGCCCGCACGACGGTTTACCCTAAAACCCACTATGTCACGCCGCGGGAAAAAATCATTGCTGCCACTGAGTTTATTAAAGCAGAGCTGCGCGAACGTAAGCAATATCTACTCGATAACAATAAGTTAATTGAAGCCCAGCGTATTCATGAGCGGGTGCAATACGATGTAGAAATGATGGTGGAGTTGGGGTATTGCTCTGGGATTGAAAACTACTCGCGCTATTTGTCGGGTCGGGCGCCAGGTGAAGGGCCACCAACCTTACTCGACTACTTGCCTGCCGACGGCTTATTAATTATTGATGAGTCCCATGTGACAGTGCCGCAAATCGGCGCCATGTACAAAGGTGACCGTTCCCGTAAAACCACATTGGTGGAATACGGTTTTCGCTTACCCTCAGCCTTAGATAATCGACCGCTTAAGTTCGAAGAGTTCGAGCAATTGATGCCGCAAACTATCTATGTGTCGGCAACACCGAGTGCCTACGAACTGGAAAAGAGCGAAGGCGGGATTGCTGAGCAGGTCGTGCGGCCAACCGGGTTGCTCGATCCTGAATTAGAAGTGCGTCCGGTTGGAATTCAAGTGGACGATTTATTGTCTGAAATCGCCAAACGAGTGGCCGTCAATGAGCGTGTGTTAGTGACCACACTGACCAAACGTATGTCGGAGGATCTTAGCGAGTATCTTGATGAACATGGGGTTAAAGTGCGTTATTTGCACTCGGACATTGATACTGTCGAGCGCGTTGAAATTATTCGTGATCTGCGTTTAGGCAAGTTTGATGTGTTGGTCGGTATTAACTTGCTGCGTGAAGGCTTAGACATGCCTGAAGTGTCTTTAGTGTGTATTCTCGATGCCGATAAAGAAGGTTTTTTACGCTCGGAACGCTCGTTAATCCAAACCATCGGCCGCGCCGCGCGTAACGTGAACGGTAAAGTGATCCTCTATGCCGACCGCATTACTCATTCAATGGCCAAAGCTATTGGTGAAACCGATAGACGCCGTGAACGGCAGCGAGCACATAATTTAAAGCATGGCATCATCCCTAGGGGCGTGGTTAAACGGATCACCGATGTGATGGACGTGGGCGATGGACGTGACAGCAAAGCGGTTTATGGCAAAGTGGCTGAGCCTAAGTCCGATTACACTCGAGTTGATGTGGCTGAGTTGAGCCATCAAATCGACAAACTTGAGAAGAAGATGCACCAACATGCGCGCAACTTAGAGTTTGAAGAAGCGGCGGCGATGCGTGATGAAGTCAAACAATTACGGGACTTATTGATCAAGGCCTAGAGTTATTCTTACGATCAGCATCCAAAAAGCCGTCCAGCAATCATGCCGCGCCGGCTCTTTACTCTTTTGACTTGGGTAAAATCGGCACTGTTGATGGGCTTATTTTTAGCTTGATAAACACCGCTAAGGCGCAAATCAACCCGCAGATTAAACCGACTAAGTGCGCTTCAGTGGCGACTCTGGCGCCTATCATGGCGGTAACATCGCTGCTGGCGCCATAAAGCTGCTCGTGGCCAACTTTGATCATAACGCCAAGTAATAGCAGATACCCAGAACGCAGCTTGCGGACAATATCCTGCACTGCGCCATAGGCAAACAGGCCATGCAGCATACCGCTTAAGCCGACATAACCGAGCAATTGTGGATAGGCAAAATACAAGCCTAAACCTTGAAGTAAGCATAATACCAAAAATAGCGCACTTAGGCCTTTGAGATGGTAGTGGAAATGGTGCAAAAACAGCACCACCCACAGCCC
>JBOFUF010000154.1:0-2403 GCA_051652445.1 Shewanella sp. | reverse complement strand
CAGCCTTCAGTGGTAAGGATCCCCGCAGGCACGATGGCAGTCGGGTGAAACTGCACGGCTTCCATATTGCCCAAGGTGGCAACGCCGGTGTCGAGTGCTAGCGCTTGGCCTATGCCTTCGCAGATGGTGGCATTGGTGGAGATTTCATAAATTTTGCCATAACCGCCGGTGGCGATAGTGGTCGATTTGGCTACGTAAGCGCGCAGTTCACCAGTGACCAAACAGCGGGCAATGACACCTTGGCAACGCTTGCCGTCATGGATCAGCGACAGGGCTTCAATTCGTTCGTGTACTGGAATACCCATAGAGATAGCTTGGTTATCAACCGCGTACAGCAGTGAGTGGCCTGTGCCATCGGCGGTATAACAGGTGCGCCATTTTTTAGTGCCACCAAAATCGCGGGCATTGATCAGCCCATGGGCTTCTTCAGCTTCATTAAGCGTGACTTTTTGCGCGTTCATGATCACTTCACGCGGGCCGGCTGAAATCCGCGACCAAGGTACGCCCCAGTTGGCCAGTTCGCGAATGGCTTTGGGTGCAACGTGGGCAAACATGCGCGCGACGTCTTGATCGCAGCCCCAGTCAGAGCCTTTTACCGTATCTTGGAAGTGGACGTCTTCGTTATCGCCCATACCTTTAACGGTGTTACCAAGGCTGGCTTGCATGCCGCCTTGTGCTGCGGCCGAATGTGAACGCTTTGCAGGAATTAACGAAAGCACTAAGGTATCGAGACCTCGCTCTTTGGTCGCTATCGCGACTCGAAGGCCTGCCAATCCTGCACCAATGACTAATGAGTCTGTATAAATGATTTTCAAATCAGATCCTTATCTAGTAATTTAGATAACATTTAATGGATTTATCATTGCACTCCTTCGCGCGAGATTATGCATCTTGCTGTTCGCGGAGGATCCCTTTGTCTCTGTGCTGCCCCTTTATGGTATTGGGCAGCGCGCATTAGCCGATGAGTTCATCGCTAATCGCTGTTGATCAATGGGGCGTATAGGGTTGCACTGGCAATGTTAGTTCACTGCCGATTTTGATGTAGGTGACTAAGCTCAATGTGCCTAAACACAGTAAATAGACGATCAATACTTGAGCTATAGTACGAATAAGTGGACGATTACTGCTCACACCCCACTTTAATATCACTCGGTATAAACCAACGATGCCGTGGAATAATACGATAGGTAAAAACACCACGTATAAGAGCCAAGCGTTATCGTGGTAAACCCGTTCCGCCGAAAGGTGAGGGCCAATATCAGGGTTTAAAATCATAGTGGCAAGATGGGCTGACACTAAGAAAAACAGTAAGAAACCGGTGATCATCTGCCAGAACCATGCTTGGGTATCTCTATGCTTGATACTCGACATGAAGCCACGCATCGCTCGCCATTGGCCTATTTGCACTGGAAAACGACGGAGTGCGGTGGCGGCATGTACTGCAACAATCACCAGCACAATGACTGAAATGATCTTGGTCACTATGGGGAAGCCATGATCCGTCGAGCTAAACATGCTGCCTTCTAAAAACTGCACCATGTGAAAGAAGGTTTCTTTACCCAATAAAATGCTCGCCTCGAAATGCATATGAAATAAGAGGAAAACACCTAATATAAGCCCTGTCACACTTTGTAAGCAGTCTGCTTTAGCCGACCAAGCTTGGCCAAATGGTCCGCCGTTAATGGCGGTAGGAACACGCGTTTTTACTGACATTCATTCACCTCTTACTAGATTCATCTTGGCCTGAATACATCCGCAACACGCCAAAAAAGGTCTATCGATACAGATTAAAGAAGAGGGATAATCCATTTTTAGCGATTAGCCCTCAGAGCATTTACGGTTAAATTGCGTTACAACATCATACCGCCAAGCAGGAAGGCCAAGGCCACACTGGTGGCAATAGTGACCACTCCTGGGATCAGGAAGGGGTGGTTAAACACTGCCTTACCAATGCGAGTTGAGCCGGTATCATCCATTTCAACAGCGGCCAATAGCGTGGGATAAGTCGGTAATACAAACAGGGCGCTGACTGCGGCGAACGAGGCAACGGCAGTTAACGGGCTGACGCCAATGGCTAAGGCGGCAGGCATCAGTGCCTTAGTCGTTGCGCCTTGTGAATAGAGCAGCATAGAGGCAAAGAACAAGGTGACCGATAATAACCACGGTTGGCTTTGCAGTAAGTTGCCGGCAAGCGCTTTGATCTCTTCAATGTGATTTGACACTAAAGTGTCGCCTAACCACGCTACGCCGAGCACACAGACACAGGCGGACATGCCTGATTTGAAGGTGGACGCATTTGAGATTTCGCCGGCGTCTAGCTTACAAAAGAGTGTGATAGCGGCAGCGGCAGTGAGCATAAGCACCATAATGGCGGCATCGCGTGGCACTACAGGATCCACAATC
>JBOFUF010000153.1:0-5778 GCA_051652445.1 Shewanella sp. | reverse complement strand
CCTCACCTTCTGCACTTAAAAACTCAGCCACATTAAGCATTTGCACCGACAAAATGGTATGTGTCTGATGATGACGTTTTGCTAGTTTGTTTTGCCAATCAAGTCCCTGTGTGTCAACCTTAGCCTGAGCCAACTGATTTTGAGATAACATATAAATCAGGGTAATCAGGAGAACGAATATGCCGAAACCGAATACGTCTGCCAACGCTAAGGTTGAGCCAATCCCCGAGCTAGAAAAGCGGGGACGCCGAGTATTTACTGCCCAATACAAGCTATCCATCCTTCAGCAGGCTGATGCCTGTCAGCATGGCGAGCTCGGGGCGTTGCTCCGGCGCGAAAAGCTCTATTCCAATCAGCTGCAGCAGTGGCGCCGCGAGCAGGCAGAGCATGGCTTGGATGGCTTGCAGAAATCAGCTCCCGGCCCTGCAGCCAAGAAAAACGCTGAACAGAAGCGGATCGAGCTGCTTGAAAAAGAAATTCAGCGGCTGCGAAAACAGCTCGAGGTCAAAGATGGCTGTCTGATGCTCCAAAAAAAAGCCTTGGACCTGTTAGACTTGCTCGAAGAGCACAAATCATGATCCAGTTGCTGGATGAACCGCTACCCGCTGGTGTATCTGAACGTACGGCCTGCAGAATACTGGACGTTAGCCGGAGTAGTTTACGTGCTTTCCGGATCCGGTATCACTTTTGTGGCCCCATCAGCCCCCATCGGCGCAAGCGTAGAAAAACGCCACAACCACGCGCCCTGAGTGTAGAGGAACGCACGGAGGTTCGAGAGGTAATGCTCAGTGCCCAGTACCACGACCAACCACCGGCACAGGTTTATTTCAGCCTGTTAGAGCAAGGCATTTACTTGTGCTCGATAAGCACTATGCATCGGCTGATGCGGGAAGATGGTCTGAATGGTGAGCGGCGCCAGCAACGACCTGCAAGTCCCCAGCCCATACCGCGCCTGCAGGCCACGGCTCCGCTCCAAGTCTGGACTTGGGACATTACCAAGTTGCCCACCAAGAAGCGGGGTGAATATCTGTCGCTTTATATCGTCATGGATTTGTTTAGTCGCTACATCGTTGCCTGGATGTTGTCGCGCAAAGAAAATAGTGCCCTCTCCAGCCATCTGATCCAGGAGGCTTACGAGCGCTATGACATCAAGCCTGACACGCTGACCTTGCATCAGGATCGTGGCATGCCGATGACGGCGCATTGCTACCTTGATTTACTTGGCGAATTGGCGATTACCGCCAGCCATAGTCGACCCCGAGTCAGCAACGACAATGCCATGAGTGAGTCACAGTTCAAGACAATGAAATACCAGCCGGACTATCCGCGTCGCTTTGATAGTTACGATCACGCCATGGGGTGGTGCGAAGAATATGTGCTCTGGTACAACCAAGCGCATCACCACAGTGGCCTGGCGGGTTTTACGCCGCATCAGGTGTTTAGTGGGGAATACCTGAACATTGCCAAGGTCAGGCAGCAGGCACTTGATGAGATGTACGATCGTCACCCTGAGCGCTTCAGCCAAGGTCGCCCAAGCATCTCGATGCCGCCAGCTGAGGTCTACATCAATCCGATCCCAGAGGATGCAGATCAAGCCACCGTGGAGAAAGGGGTTAATTTCCCAACACTGCAGCGAGCAATCGCAAAAGTAACTTAATTTTTAATAAGCTGGTTCAAATGAGGTTGACACGTTCCGCAGGGAATACGCCTTCAGGGTCGTCACCGCTCAGGGTAAACGCATCGGTGTGACACACGCCCGTAGCCACAATGCGCACTAAGACTTCACCCGCTTTAGGTAACATCACATCCACTTCTTCAATCTTAAGGGGTTGTCCTGGTCCCCAAGCAACGGCGGCCTTTGATTTAATAAATTGCGGTTTTTCGTTCGCCATTGTTAGCGCCCCTTGGATAGGTAAGATGAGTAAGTCATTGGGTAGCATCGATTCCACTATTATTCTGTGAGTAATCACAGGCAAAAAGCTAGCGCCAGTTTTCCCGCAAGGTGTAATACAAGATCCCTAACGCTAATGCTTGATGACCAAACCATTCATTTAACGGAATGCGGATATGCCCCATGGTGGCAAACAAATCAATCTGACTTCGCCTTCAAGCGCTGGATAATCCGACTCTTGATTAGTGCTGGCATATAGTAAGAGGCGCTACGTTTAGCTGGCATAGGCATTCCTGTCATGTCGAAAATGAAAGGTTGCAGGTTAGACTCAAAACTTTAGGGACCGCTTATCAGCTCATATTTGTTGTATATTTTTTACAAGCGTGCAGAATTTATGAGTATATATCAGTTAAGGTTGAGGTCAACAGTCGATTGCCATAACAGCATAATGAAGATTTTTGCAGGATATAGGATGTGTCGCTAATCACATTAGCGTGTTAATGCGCGTGCATGTATATTAAGGCACTCATCCTATCGATAAGTGCCTTATCAACTTAGCTGATATTAAAAGTCGTAGCGTACGCCTAAACTAACAATAGTGTCGTTAAACGCATTATATTTCCCAGCATCAAATTGACCGATTTCAGTATGTAATCGCGTTGACTTTGTCAATTTGTACTCAGCTCCTATCGCCCATTGAGAAATATCGGGGACTTCATCAACCGAAATTGATTTATTGGCATAAATACGGTTTGCAATTAATCCAGTGCCAGAATCATCGTTACCATATTGAGCCTTTAATAACAGTTGACCTAATTCGTACTGAATACTCACAATAAAACCATCACCTTCACGTTGCTGCCAGTGAGTTGCATCGGTATTAATCAGCTTAGAGTGCTGCAGCATTGTACCGAACTGCCAGTTCTCCCACTTATATTGCATTACACCGCGGTAAGCTTCAACATCTTCAACACCATCGCTATAGGCAACTGCTAAATACAAATCATCCTTTTTGAAAAACTTATCACCATAGGTTAGTGCTAACTGGTAATTGCCATTATCACGACGATTATCATCGTCGCTATAATAGTTATCTTCCATTAAATAACTCACACCTAATTGAAAATCATTCCAATAAGCCGATTTATATTCGAAAGAATCGCCCCAACGTTTATCTCCGGCAAATAATCTGTCGTGCTTTAGCGAATAATTGTCCATCGCATCAGACATACCCTTGGCCATTTTAAACACTGGATCGATTCGGCCAACAGCTAATGCACCATAACTATTATGCTTGATACCGATGAAACTTGGACGCGATGAAAAGGGTTTGTCTTTATTATCTTCGCTTGCCCCATTCACCCCGACTTCAATCTGGTAAAAAATCAACGTGGAATCCGTTATGGCACTTGTTCCTTTTATACCAATACGGCTAAAGTTATTTTCTAAAATCGTGCCACTTTTTTTATTATGGGTCGCACTGCCGCTGTCTGAATGGGTAACCGAGTAATCGATACGTCCATAAAACTTATGTTCGTCGGCCATGGCCTGTGAACTACACAGTGCCAATACAAGTAACGAAAATGTAAATGGTTTAATCATACTAATCTCCCTCAATTATTTCGCGACAGGCGCCAAAGCATGTTCACTAATCGCACCGTCAGTACGCATCTGTTTGTATAACATCTCAGCTAGGCTTAAATAGTTATCCCATGCATCTGAACGTTTAGTAAAACCAGATTGGGCGTAGCTACCCGTGTCGCCTGCAGCGGGTAAGTCATTAATATTAAATAATGATCCACCCTCTTCTAAGTGCTTTGACAGCGCATCCATCATCACGTTAAAGCCAATACGGGCTGGCTCAACATAGTTAATCGAGTCATATTTAGATTGACGATAAAAGGCCTTTAAAGACGCATCTTGGATTTCTTTTTTGTCATCGGCGAAAATTTCATCGTAATGGGCATGGGTGATTTTGTGGGTATTTTTGTCCACCACAATACGTAACATTGCTGTCACACCCGTCCAGCGACCTTTCTCATCTAAGACTTTTTCCGCTTGCTGATAAAACGCCTCAGGGCTTGCGCCTTCTTGAATACGGTTATGGAGCTTGGCGGTTAGCGGGATCATCGATTGTTGGATACTGTTAGACGCGCCAGCAACAATATCAATGCCTTGGTACTTAAGACGATTTGGCTCAGTCAATTTATTACCAAGCTTAGGATCGTAATTAGGGTTCAGTTCAAAGGTCAGCTGATCCTTTTCCATCATTAACTTTTCCATCGTTAATGCAGATTGTACCCAAGCGGTGCCTTTCTTTTTGCCCATTGAGAAGTTATATTCCGACATCCGCTTAGGGACATTTTGATACAAACGGGTGTAATAGTTTGGACGGCCACTTTCGTTAAATTCGGCTAAAATAACATCTTGCCTATTGCTAGAGTCCACAATGACTAACATGCTACCCATATGGCCCTGGCGGAAACGCGCTTCTTCAAAGTAATAGTCACCTTTGACCATGCCTAAACGTGGTTGGATAGACCACTGCAATTTAAAATTATCATCTGCAGTTTGACTACGAGGTCCTACACTTTGATATTCAGGTTTAGTGCCATCAATACGAGGCAAGTCATTGACGGCCTTTAATATGCCATTAGATGAATATGTCGCACCGGAAATCGCATCAATCCCTTCATGGCCATTTCGGGCTACACTTTCAGGTAACAAGCGTTCGGCATTAAGATAGAGAGATTCAGTTTCTTTCTGGGACAAGGTTTTTACATTGGTGATCTTACCCTGCTCCACCTTCACTTCGAGGGTAATCTGACTCTTTTTCCCTTTTCCGCTAACGTGATGAATACCATCAACATATTTGCCTTGTGGTGCCGTATTGACACAACCCGTTAAAGCAAATATCGCCAACGCGACGCTACCGACAAGTAATTTTTTTTTGAAGTGTAATTCTGTTTTCATCTTTAAATGCTCTATAACAAGTGAACTTACTGACAGCATAGACAGAGGAAAATATTCGACAATTGCGGAAAGCCGCAATACACCAATCTAAATGTATATTTTATGAGCTAGCCAACAATTTACCTATTGTTTACTGCAGAAAAAGAGATTTCATGCTAATAATTTAAATATCATCAAGGGAGAGTTATATGAAGTTTCTATTGCCATTCATGGTATTGGCCAGTGTTTTTTTAACACCTAAATATGTTAATGCAGCGTTTACGCCCTATGACTGTGAAACCAATGCGACGTTTAGTTACCAACAAGGCAAAGGTAATATGACTACGCTTAAATATTTTGGGACATCAATTACGATCAATATTTATGAATTAGAACAAGATAAAGCCAACATGGCGCTGTGCCATGCGTTAAATGTGGTACAGAAATATCATTACCTCGCATCTAACTTCAACACTTATCCCGGTTATGTTAACATTCAAACTATTAATAATAATCCTGATCAATTACATCACATTGATCAAAAGCTAACGGAGTTGTTAGCAACAAGTATTGAATGGCATCATTTAACTAATGGAAGATTTAATATTGCACTGGCCCCCGTGCTGGAAGTATGGCGCAATTATAGAAAGCGCTGTCAACAAGGAGGTGCTTGTGAACTTCCTCGAAATGAAGAATTAACTAGTTTAGTAAACATAATCGATATCAACAATATCAAACTGGACAAAGTCAATAATACGATAAAAATGAATAAAGGCATGAAACTTGATTTAGGTGGCATAGCTAAAGGTTGGATGGTTGAAAAGGTATACGAACAATTACGCGCAGACAATATCAATGCGTTTATGATTAATGCAGGCGGAAACATTCGCCATTTTGGCCGACACCCAGATGGCCACCAATTTATTACAGCGATT
>JBOFUF010000152.1:0-22015 GCA_051652445.1 Shewanella sp. | reverse complement strand
GATAGCCAAAGTGACTTACAAGAAGCGCATTCGCTATTTGCTTTAGGTCAATTGACCTTAGCGGAGCGTGCGTGGGCTGAGCAAGCTAACCTGCGCGTGTGTCATGAAGTGCAAGGGCTATTGAGTGCGAAAAACCGTTATCACAGACCTATCATTGATGAACTCAATGAAAAGTTAGCCGATAAGTTCTTTGTTAACTTCTCATTATTCCAGTCATTACCGGATGCTTGGGGTATTGACCAAGTGTTCCCAGTATTGCCGTTATCGGGCCTAGATAAAGCCCCTGAGCGCCGTGCTGTCATGCTTGATATCACCTGTGACTCTGACGGTATTGTTGACCAATACGTTGATGGTCAAGGGATTGAAACCACGCTGCCAGTGCCAGCATGGAGTGCAGAGAGCCCGTACCTAATAGGTTTTTTCCTTGTGGGAGCATACCAAGAAATTTTGGGTGATATGCATAACCTGTTTGGTGATACTAACTCAGCCGTGGTTCGTATCGAAGATAACGGTGTGACTAACATCGAATCGGTATTGGCGGGTGACACAGTTGCAGACGTATTGCGTTACGTTAACTTAGATGCCGTGGCCTTTATGCGCACTTACGAAGAGTTAGTGAATCTGCATATCGTTGAAGCTGAGCGTGAACAAATTTTAGAAGAATTGCAACTAGGGCTGAAAGGCTATACTTATTTAGAAGATTTTTCTTAATTTATAGTATGTTAAAATAAATCAGCCTTGGGTAACCTCGGCTGATTTTTGTTTTTTATAAGGGCAGATTTTTCGCTTTTATTGCCGTTTTAGTCGTGTAAAATCGCGTTGTTCTAGGATCAAGTAAAGGATGAGTGACGATCATGAGGTCAAAGGGTTGATGTTTTTCGAAGGTTCAGAAAAAAAACTCGAGATTATCGTGACGGCGTCTGCGCCGAATTTACGGGAACTCGATGTGAGTTTTTGGTCAGCCTTGGTCAACTGTGCCCACGCTGAGATACTGTCGCAGTTAAGTAATCCGGACTGTGATGCTTATCTGTTGAGTGAATCGAGCTTGTTTGTATGGCACGACAGATTTGTCATGCTTACCTGTGGTAACAGTACTCTAGTGGACGCCGCTTGTTACTTTATCGGTGCGCTTGGCGTACCTGCGATGGCTTTGGTGAGTTATCAGCGTAAAAACGAATACCAAGCTCATCTACAAACCAGCAGTTTTGCCGAAGATATTGGCAAACTGCGCCAACGTATTGTCGGTAAAGCCTTTCGAGTGGGGCATCTTGACAGCCATCATCACTATTTATTTTGCTCTGACAGTGATTATCGAGCACCAAAAGATGATCAAACCAGTGAGCTGTTGATGTACCACATTCGTGGTGAATTTGCCGACTATCTTAACAGTGGATCGCAGAGTAAAGATGAGATTTGCGCCGCACTCGAACTTAAACATTTACTCCCTGAATTTGAGATTGACGCCCATTTATTTGAGCCGTCAGGCTTTTCGATGAACGGTCTCTGGGGCAAATATTATGTTACCTTACATATTACGCCTCAAAGCGAGAATGTGTACGCGAGCTCCTATGTCAGCTTTGAAACGAATCTGGATTTAGCGCTGTATCCTCAAAATGTATTAGGGCGTTTATTAACCTTATTTGCTCCGGTCAGTTGGGATACCATCTGTTTTAATAGCGATGATTTAACGCAGGGATTTCCTGCCCATTTATGCTTAGGGCGGTGTTCATTAACGACCGAGCAAGGTTATGACATTGGTTTTAGCCACTATCAGCAGTTTCACGCTGAAGTGCTGATCCCTGAACTCATGTGAATTTTTGGCGTTTGCTTAAGGAAACCCCATGACAGATCTCAGTGATATCCGCCGCGAGTATGCCAAAGGCGGCTTAAGACGTGCCGACTTACCGCAAAACCCGATGGACTTGTTTGAACTGTGGATGGCGCAGGCGAGGGATGCTGAGCTTAGTGATCCCACCGCCATGTGTGTGGCGACGGTGGATGATCACGGCCAACCTTTTCAACGAATAGTGTTACTTAAACGTTTTGATGACACAGGTTTCGTATTTTTTACTAACCTTGGCAGCCGCAAAGCGCAGCACATTGCCGCCAATAATAAAGTCAGTTTGCATTTTCCTTGGCATTCTCTAGAGCGTCAAGTATCGGTGCTCGGTGAAGCGCAGGCACTGTCTACCGCTGAAGTGCTTAAATATTTTATGACCCGTCCCAAGGACAGCCAAATTGCGGCTTGGGTATCGAAGCAGTCGAGTAAACTCAGCGCTAGACAAGTCCTTGAAGGCAAATTCTTTGAAATGAAGGCAAAGTTCGCCAAGGGCGATGTGCCCTTACCCAGTTTTTGGGGTGGTTACTTAGTAAGACCATCGAGTATTGAATTTTGGCAGGGTGGAGAGCATAGGCTGCATGATCGTTTTATGTATACCCGCGATGATGCAAAGTGGGAAATCGATCGTTTAGCGCCTTAGTAAGCTGCATAGTTAGTTCGGCATAAATTTGAGCTTGTGAACCTAACAACAGAGTTAAAAGACATTGAGTGATTATAAAATTTGGGTCGATGCGGATGCATGCCCTAATCCTATCAAAGAAATCCTATTTCGGGCGGCGGAGCGCAAAGCCCTGCCGTTGGTGCTGGTGGCGAATCAAATGATCCGCGTACCGCCATCTTCCTATATCAGCCAAATTCGCGTCGGTGCGGGATTTGATGTGGCAGATCAATATATTGTCGATCATGTGGAACCGACGCATTTAGTGATCACCGCGGATATTCCCTTAGCGGCTTTAATCATTGAGAAGGGCGCCTTGGCGCTCAATCCCCGTGGCGAGCTTTATACCGTCGATAACATAAAACAAAAGCTAACGATGCGCGATTTTATGGAAGATTTGCGGGGTTCTGGCGTGCACACCGGTGGGCCAGATGCGTTTTCTCAAGCGGATAAACAGGCGTTTGCCAATAGCTTAGATAAATGGTTAGTGCGCGTGTGAGTCATAGTTTACTGGTCGCTAATGGATAAACAGACTATCTTTAGCTTAGTTAGGTGATGTGAATCACGTTCAACTGGGCAGACATTTAGTGTGCTGCGATGTCGACTTTCTTTACGGTAAGGCTGTTAAATTCACTTTTTGAGGACGGATACGATGAAAAAATGGATGGGAATGGTTGCCTTATCTGCGATGGCCAGTTTTAGCTGTGCCGCGCAATGGCAAGTGATGGAACAAGATTCGCGAGTCAGTTTTATTTCGGTAAAGAAAGGTGATATCGGTGAAGTTCATCACTTTACACAGCTCAACGGTACGCTAAAAGAGAACGGTCAATTTGAATTAACGATTCCACTCATCGGCGTTGCAACCGGTATTGCTGTCCGCGATGAGCGAATGCAGAATTTGTTATTTGAAGTGTCTTTGTATCCTGAGCTTAAACTATCGTCACTCGTTGACCCTAAGATGCTAAAAAATATCAGTATCGGAGAGAGTAAAGTTTATGATATTGATGGAAAAATTACGTTACATGGCAAATCGCAAACTAAGACTTTTTCGGTGATTATCACGAAAATTTCGGATAACAAACTCTTGGTGAATAGTTTTCAGCCGGTAGTGATGAATGCTAATGAGTTTGATCTTGTCGCTGGGATTGAGAAATTACGTGTAATTGCAGGTTTATCGAGTATTAGCCCAGCTGTTCCTGTGTCATTTGTACTAACCTTAACTCAGTAACTTCAATAAGATTGGTGCAGATCAATACCTTGGATATTCAAGATAGGCTAGAGTTGAAGCTAGTCGCATGTGCATGATTTCGACAAGAGCTGAGCTTTTGGCTTCTTTGATATTCCCTCATAAGGTATTAATAGCATCACTGTAGATATTAAGTTAATGGTTTTAAAGGGTAAAAAATGGTTACAGATAAAGATGGTTACATACATTTGGTCCAGTATTTAACTGAACACCTTGGCTTATTTGAAACACCAAGTGCAGAGGTTGTTTCAGACGATGCAGTGATGGAATTATTTGAAGAGCAATTGTCGGCGCAGATTATTATGGTATGTGGCCAAAATCCATCGTTGTCTTTTACGCAACGTAATGTGATTATCCGTGAAGTGGATGCAATTGTGTATGATTTAGAAGAAATTTTAGCTTCAGTTGCGAATCATAAAGCAACGCCAGCACAGACTTTGTTTATTACTGAGTTTTCTGGGTTAATTAAAAATTTGTTTGACCAAGAAATCGCCAAGCAACACGTCACCGCATAGTGCTAACGACGCTCATTAATCGTTCACTTATGAGTATAAAATGATGTGTAAAATAGAAATATATTTTTCAAACCGTTATTTTTTGTGTCTTTAGTATAAGTGCGCTAACTATTCCCTTTATGAAGTGATAAGGATTATTGGATGCTAACGATTACTTCGGGTCATGCCGATGACATATTGACTGTTGTTGCCTCCGGATGCATTAACCATCATGATGTTGAGAGCTATCTACTCCCAGCAATAGAAGGCAAGTTGCAAGATCATGCGACTATCCGTTTGTGGTACGAATTCTCTTCTGAATTTAAAGGTATTTCCGTCGCTGCTATCTGGGATGATGCAATATTAGGTTTATTTCACTTAAGTGATTTTTCAAGGGTAGTCATGATTGTCAACACCAATCAAACAAGCGCTATGGTCAATGCATTAGCTTGTATGTTGCCTTGTCCTGTAAAGGTATTTTCAGCACATGAGCAGACCGCCGCTAAAGCATGGTTAGACCAATAGCATTGCTTATTTATTAGGGTTTAATACGTGTGTTGAGAGGTCAATGACAGTGAACCTGGGTTGTAAACGGTGAAAAAATGGTCAGAAAAAAGCAGGTTTAAACCCGCCTTATCTAAAATGACTTATTTATAGCGAGAGCGTTTAGTTGAACCACTCAGAATAGGCACAATAAAAAGTAACCAAGCGACTAAAAAAACACTGAAAACAACGACCATCCATTCTGCCATCGTCACACCGATATAGGCCCAAGGCACATCAGTACACATACCTGTAGGCATCATAATGGAAGGGAGCCATTCGTGTAATGGCATCCAAGCTGGAAATTCAGGTATGAATGAGCAGGTTGAAAAAGGTGATGGGTTGCTTTGCATGTCAACAAGAGATAACGCCAGTTTTAATCCCCAAGTTGCACTAATCGCCCAAAGCGTCGCCGCTAGAATCCTTATTATTAGATACTTTGGCGCTGTCATGCCGATAAGCCCTGCTGCTAATAAACCAAAAACGGCGAGTCTTTGATAAATACACATCACGCAGGGGTCGAGTTTCATTATATGTTGAAAATACAGTGCGGTTGCTTCTAATCCAAGGGCTGTGGCTGCGAGAATAAACCAAGATGAACGAGAATGAGCAAAGCGAGTCATGACAGTCAAAGTGAGCTCCATATCAACAAAAAAACGCCCTCAGACATGGGGCGTTTTTTGGACTTTACTCATTTAATAAAGTTCAGTCAATAACGAAGTTTAATGTCCACTCATCGGCGCTAACACTTCTTTAGTGCTCTGGTGGATGATGGTGTGGGAATCATAGAAATATTGGGTGGCTTGTTCTAAGAAACCCGTTTTAATCACCATGACACCTACAAGAGACAGCACGATAGTGTAAGGCAATGCCATCCACACCATTCTGCCATAGGACAAACGGATCAGCGGTGCTAAAGCTGAAGTGAGTAAGAACAGGAATGCCGCTTGGCCGTTGGGTGTCGCCACAGAAGGTAAGTTCGTTCCTGTATTAATGGCGACTGCCAGCAAGTCAAATTGATCACGAGTGATTTGACCATTAATCAATGCCGCTTTCACTTCGTTAATATACACAGTACCAACAAATACGTTATCACTCACCATAGACAATAATCCGTTGGCGATATAGAAAATCACTAACTGAGTATTACCTTGATAACTGAGTGCCCATTGGATCACTGGTGCAAATAAGTGCTGGTCGATAATTACTGCAACAACGGCAAAAAACACCGCCAGTAATGCCGTAAATGGCAGAGACTCTTCAAAGGCTTTGCCTAAGGCGTGCTCATCGGTGACGCCGTTGAATGCTGTCGTTAGAATGATCACCGATAAGCCGACTAATCCAACAGAGGCCAAGTGTAAAGCTAAACCTGCAATTAACCACACACCGACTAAGGCTTGGATGATAAGTTTCATCTTATCTTTATTGGTACGATGTGCATCTTCGTGAGCAGCATAATCACAAAGAATTTTATGCACGGCCTCAGGCAATTGAGCACCGTAACTAAAAATGTGGAATTTCTCAACCAAGATGCAGGTCATAATCCCTGCTATCAGCACTGGTACTGATACGGGTGACATGCGTATGGCAAATTCACCGAATTGCCAGTTAGCTTGGGCGGCAATAATCAAATTTTGTGGCTCGCCAACCATAGTGCATACGCCACCTAATGCGGTACCAACACCAGCATGCATTAATAAGTTACGTAGAAAACCACGGAATGATTCGAGTTCAGAGTGGTTTAATTGATGGGTATGTTCAGAGGTATGATCGTGAACAGCGGAAAAATCTTTCCCTGAAGCCACTTTGTGGTACATCGCGTAAAAACCCACCGCGACCGTAATAATCACAGCAATCACCGTTAATGCGTCTAAGAATGCAGATAAAAATGCAGAGCTGAGACAGAACATTAACGAAACTAAAATTTTTGAACGTACTTTGGTAATTATTTTAGTGAAAGCAAATAACAACAATTGCTTCATGAAGTAAATACCTGCGACCATAAAGACCAACAGTAATAATACTTCAAGGTTTGCTTCTATTTCATGTAAGACTTGGCTTGCTGACGTCATCCCAATCGCCACAGCTTCAATTGCTAATAATCCACCGGGTTGTAGTGGATAACATTTTAATGCCATTGCTAAGGTAAAAATAAACTCAAGCACCAATACCCAGCCTGCCACAAAGGGATCGACATAAAAAAAGAGTATTGGATTGATAATTAAAAATGACAGTATTGCGGTTTTATACCACTTAGGAGCGTTCCCTAAAAAGTTTCCAATAAACGCCTGACTCATTGTCACCGGCATGGCAGTCTCTCTTCTCATAATGTTAAAAATTGCACGTGAAAAATATCAATACTTGCATTTGTTAAAACAGTCTAGCCTAAAGAGAAAACTAATGTAATGTGGTACCGTTACTCATATTTAAAAAAGCGGAGCTAATTGGCAAAAACAGATCATATCGCCATATTGTTAGTTGTTTTTTTGAGCGATCATGGCTTTTACACGGTGATTTTAAGTGAATGGTTTCCATTTTTTACTGCTCTGGTATGATCAGTAACCATTACGACGCATAACAACTGGATTAAGTGGGCTGATGATTATCAATGCCAAAGGACCTGCAAGTTTTGCAGAGAAGTATATTGTAAGATCCATTTGGGATAATAAATTTCCTCCAGGGTCCATTTTACCGGCTGAACGCGAGCTTTCGGAATTGATCGGTGTGACTCGCACCACTTTGCGTGAAGTGCTACAGCGCTTGGCGCGTGACGGTTGGTTGAAAATTCAACATGGAAAACCAACACGAGTTAACAACTTTTGGGAAACCTCAGGCTTAAATATCCTTGAGACCATTGCCGATCTCAATCCCGAAGGATTTCCGGTATTAGTTGACCAACTGTTGTCGGCTCGAACTAACGTCAGTGCTATCTATTTTCGTGGCGCGCTGCGTTATAACCCCGATACTGCTATGGAGGTACTCGCTAAAATTCACCAGCTTGAAGATACGGCGGAATCCTATGCAGAATTTGACTATTTGCTGCATCATACCTTATCTTTTTCGTCAGGAAACCCACTTTACGTTCTGATATTAAACGGATTTAAAGGTTTGTATAGTCGGGTTGGTCGCTATTACTTTACCAGTTCAGATGCGCGTTTATTAGCATTGAACTTTTATAAAGAATTAGAATTATTAGCACAGGACAAAAATTATCTCGATGTCTCTGCGCTAATGCGTACCTACGGCATGAACAGCGGTAAGATGTGGTTACAATTACGCGATGATATGCCAGCGTCTATCGCACGGGATCATTAAATGTTGCGATTGATGTTGCATTAAAATAGCGATAAATACAAAAAAGCCGTTTCCAATCGAAACGGCTTTTTTATGACGGTTATTATTATGGTTTAGCTGTATCAGGGCAGGATGCTAAAACAGTTATGCTCGAATCTGCATTTTTTTGCTCTAAGGTGACAGTGAAACCCCATAATCGATGTAAATGCCTTAATACTTCTTTATGGCTGGTGGCTAAGGGAATATCGTTATTTGGCACATAATGTAAGGTTAAGGATCGATCACCGTTGATTTCCACATTATGTACTTGAATATTGGGCTCAATATTAGACAGGTTATATTGTTGTGATAGTAACTGGCGAATATCTTGATAGCCTCGTTCATCGTGGATCGCCGAAATCGATAGATAATTACGTTTCTCATCATCATGGATACCAAATAATTTAAATTGGCGGATGACATTAGGCGAGAGATATTGGCTAATAAAACTTTCATCTTTAAAGTTTTGCATCGCAAAATGCAAGGTTTCTATCCAATTACTGCCGGCAATGTCGGGAAACCAAGCTTTATCTTCATCGGTTGGATTTTCACAAATACGCCGAATGTCAGTAAACATGGCAAAGCCTAAAGCATAGGGGTTGATGCCGCTGTAATAACGACTGTTATAATCGGGTTGAGCCACAACGCCGGTATGGCTTTGAAGAAATTCGATCATAAAGCGGTCACTGACCACGCCATCGTCGTATAAGTGATTCAAGATAGTGTAATGCCAGAAGGTTGCCCAGCCTTCATTCATCACTTGAGTTTGTTTTTGCGGATAAAAATATTGCGCCATTTTTCGCACAATTCGAATGATTTCCCTTTGCCATGGTTCAAGTAAAGGGGCATTTTTTTCAATGAAATATAAGATATTTTCCTGCGGTTCGGCGGGGAACCGACGTTTTTTCAATTGAGACTGCTCATGTTGATGGGTTGGAATGGTGCGCCATAAATCGTTTACTTGGCTTTGAAGATAAGCTTCACGATCTTTTTGTCTTGCTTGTTCTTCCCGGAATGAAATTTCAGAGGGACGTTTATAGCGATCGACACCGTAGTTCATTAGCGCATGGCAGGAGTCTATGACGCTTTCGACTTGTTCTACACCGTATTTTTGCTCGCAGTCGCTGATATATTTTTTGGCAAAAACGAGATAGTCAATAATCGAGCTCGCATCTGTCCATGTCTTAAATAAATAATTGTTTTTAAAAAAGCTATTATGTCCGAAGCAGGCATGTGCGATCACTAATGCCTGCATTGTGATGGTATTTTCCTCCATTAAGTAAGCGATACAAGGGTTGGAGTTAATCACAATTTCATAGGCGAGCCCCATTTGGCCGCGCTTGTAGCCTTGCTCGGTTTCGATAAAGCGTTTGCCAAAGGACCAATGGGTGTAACCTATGGGCATGCCTATGCCAGCATACGCATCCATCATTTGCTCAGCGGTGATGACTTCAATTTGATTAGGGTAAGTACTGAGTTTATAGAGTGCAGCGACTCGTTCTATTTCCTTGAGGTAGTCCTGCAGTAGCTCGAAGCTCCAGTCTGGGCCATCGCTCAGTGGTGTCCAAGATGTTGATTTAGTTATCGCCATAGTGCCCCCTTAAACCGCTTGTTTCTTGAATAGCTCCCTAAATACAGGGTAAATATCTTCGGCTTGACGTATGTGCTGTACGGCTATGTTATCGTAATGCTGTTGTAGGGATTCATATTCACGCCACAGGGTTTGATGGGCGCGATTGGTGATTTCGATGTAGCTGTAGTAGCGTACCACTGGCAATATTTTTTGTTCTAACAATTGCCTACAGGTAGGTGAATCGTCGGCCCAGTTATCACCGTCGGATGCTTGAGCGGCATAGATATTCCACACATCGGCGGGATAGCGGGCTTGTTGAATTTCATGCATTAACTTTAATGCACTCGATACTATGGTGCCGCCCGTTTCTTGGGAATAAAAGAATTCATGTTCATCGACCTCTTTGGCTTGGGTATGGTGGCGAATGTAAACCACGTCTAAGTTTTTATAGGTACGAGTGAGAAACAGATACAGCAAGATATAGAAGCGTTTTGCCATATCTTTAGTGGCTTGATCCATAGAACCTGACACATCCATCAAGCAAAACATGACGGCTTGGCTAGAGGGGATTTCTCGTTTCGCATAATTATTAAAGCGCAGATCGAAAGTATCAATAAATGGCACGCTGGCAATTTTTTGTTTCAACTCATCAATTTGAACCTTTAAATCCAAAATCAACTCAGCCTTCGTGCCTGGAATATTCTCCAGTTCAGCCAGTTCTTGTTCTAATTCTTTTAATCGTTTCTTTTTACTGGCCGACATCGCGATACGGCGTGCAAGGGATGAACGTAATGAACGGACAATATTAATGTTGGCAGGGACGCCATCGTTGGTGAATCCAGCACGGTAAATTTGGTATTCCACTAGTTTGTTGAGGCGATTTTTTTGTAGATTGGGGAGTTCTAAGTCCTCAAACAATAACTCTAGATACTCGTCTTTAGAGATTTCGAACACAAAATCATCGTCGCCTTTACCCGAGTTTGAGGCTTCTCCTTTGCCTGAACCGTCACCAGAGCCTCCGGATGGCCTATCGATTTTATCGCCACGGGTAAATTGGTCATTACCGGGATGCACTCTATCCCTGACACCGCCTTTGCCTTGGTGAAACATAGGTTCACTGATATCCCGTGTGGGGATACTGATTTTTTCGCCTTTATCTACATCCGTTACGCTGCGGCGAGTTACCGCATCGCTGACGGCTTTTTTAATTTGTTGCTTATATCTATTGATAAAGCGTTGACGGTTGACTGTGCTTTTTCCTTTCGCATTCAGACGTCTATCGATAAAGTTCGCCATACGCACCTCTCAAAACTTAGCGAAGGCTTTGGCAAAACCAAAGCCCAGAACTTAGTTAGCGCAAGTTTAAGAAGATTTACGCACCCGTAAATACCACTCAGACAAGAGTCGAACTTGTTTTTTGGTATAGCCTTTGTCCATCATGCGATTGATGAAATCATCGTGTTTGCGTTGATCCTCATTTGAGGTTTTAGCATTAAAGGAAATAACAGGCAGTAAATCTTCTGTGTTAGAGAACATTTTCTTCTCGATCACAGTGCGAAGTTTCTCGTAGCTGGTCCAGAGTGGATTGCTACCCTCGTGATTCGCGCGGGCGCGCAACACAAAGTTGACGATTTCATTACGGAAGTCTTTAGGATTACTGATCCCCGCGGGCTTCTCAATTTTTTCAAGCTCAGCATTGAGGGCGGCGCGGTCGAACAGTTGGCCAGTTTCAGGATCGCGGTATTCTTGATCTTGGATCCAAAAGTCGGCGTAGGTCACGTAACGGTCGAAAATATTTTGGCCGTATTCAGAGTAAGACTCTAAATAAGCGGTTTGAATTTCTTTACCGATAAATTCGACGTATTTAGGGATCAAATAACCCTTTAGGAATTCCAGATAACGTTCACCTGTATCACCGGGAAACTGTTCTTGTTCAATTTGCCGCTCGAGTACATAGAATAAATGCACTGGGTTGGCCGCAATTTCGGAATGATCAAAGTTAAATACCCGCGACAAAATCTTAAAGGCGAAACGGGTGGATAGTCCATTCATACCTTCATCGACACCGGCGTAATCACGGTATTCTTGATAAGACTTAGCCTTAGGATCGGTATCTTTTAAGGTTTCACCGTCATACACCCGCATCTTAGAGTAGATAGAGGAGTTTTCAGGCAACTTAATACGTGATAACACACTAAATTGCGCGAGGGTTTCTAAGGTGCCTGGCGCGCATGGCGCTTTCGATAACTCAGAGTTGAACAGCAGTTTTTGATAGATTTGCAGCTCTTCTGAGACCCGTAAACAATAAGGAACTTTGACAATATAAACACGGTCGAGGAAGGCCTCATTGTTTTTGTTATTTTTGAAAGTAGACCATTCAGATTCGTTGGAGTGAGCCAGAATAATCCCGCTGTAGGGCAGGGCTGATAAGCCTTCAGTGCCGTTATAGTTACCTTCTTGTGTTGCAGTCAGTAAAGGGTGCAGCACTTTAATCGGTGCCTTAAACATCTCGACGAACTCCATCACCCCTTGGTTTGCGCGGCACAATGCACCTGAATAGGCGTAGGCATCGGGATCATCTTGGGAGAAATGTTCCAGTTGCCGAATATCTACTTTACCGACGAGAGATGAAATATCTTGATTATTTTCATCGCCGGGTTCCGTTTTCGCGATCGCTACTTGGTCTAAAATGGATGGAAAGACTTTCACCACGCGAAATTTTGAAATGTCACCACCAAACTCATGCAGACGTTTTACCGCCCAAGGTGACATGATGGTTTTCAGATAGCGATTGGGAATGTTGAATTCGTCTTTTAATAATTGACCATCTTCTTCTAAGTCAAATAGGCAGAAGGGATGGTCGTTGACTGGGCTGCGAACTCCATTTGCGCTCAGAATGTAAATAGGCACTTTTTGCATGAGGGCTTTGAGTTTTTCGGCCAGCGATGACTTACCGCCACCCACAGGACCTAATAGGTATAGAATTTGTTTGGATTCTTCTAAACCTTGAGCCGAATGCTTCAGGTAAGCCACTATTTGCTCTATGGCATCTTCCATGCCGAAGAAATCTTTAAATGCAGGATAGCTCGAAATAAGTCGATTCGAAAATATACGGCTAAGTATTGGATTTTTTGCGGTATCAATGACCTCTGCTTTACCGATTGCAAGCAGTAGTCGCTCTGATGCTGACATGTAAGCGCTGCGGTCACCCTTGCAGATGTCCAGAAACTCCTGCAAAGAATATTCTTCATCGAGTTTTTGTTCATAGCGCTTTTGGTAATGCTCGAAAATGCCCATATAAACCCCCTGAAACGCCAGTGATGTCATGGAACGGATAACAGGTTAACCATCCGCCTATTTCAATATTAGACATAAACTCACTATCCGTGTCAAAAAATATCAAATAAAAACAATAACAAATAGTTGCAAACGCAATTGTTGCACTTGTAGTTAGCGCAGGGTAAATCGGTGAAGTAAGGGATGTGCTGCAAATGATGGGCATAAAAAAAGAGCCGCTAGGGCTCTTTTCGCTGGGATTAACTCACTGCTCATTTGGCAGTAAACAACGTTGGCTTAAATGAATTAACCTGCGAAGTTTTGGTTAACGAAGTCCCAATTCACTAATTGCCAGAAGTGGGCAAGGTAGTCAGGGCGAACGTTACGGTAATCGATGTAGTAAGCGTGTTCCCACACGTCAACGGTCATGATGGGCGTTACTGTGCTGTCAGTCAGTGGCGTTGCTGCATTACTGGTATTAACAATCGCAACAGTACCATCGGCTTTTTTCACTAACCATGTCCAAGCGCTACCGAAGTTGTTTACTGCTGAATCAGTAAATTGCGCTTTGAATGCGTCGAATGAACCGAAAGCGGCATTGATGGCATCGGCAACGGGGCCTGTTGGTTCGCCGCCAGCATGAGGGGCTAGGCAGTGCCAGTAGAAAGTGTGGTTCCACACTTGAGCTGCGTTGTTAAATACGCCACCCGTAGAAGTCTTGATGATGTCTTCTAAAGATTTACCGGCGAAATCTGTACCTTCGATTAGGCCGTTTAGCTTAACGACATAAGTGTTATGATGCTTGCCGTAGTGGTATTCGATGGTTTCTTGAGAAATGTGTGGTTCTAGTGCGTTCTTTGCATACGGTAATGCGGGTAATTCGAAAGCCATTAGTCTCTCTCCATGATCTTAGGTTATTGTTTTTAAACATGCTCACTGCAGCTATTGTACCGATAAAATTTGTGATGTGAATCATTGTTTAGCGAATTGATGAGATAGGCGTCATCAAAAAATCAAATGTCGACATAACCTTACAAACTGTGGGATTTTGTTCTGCGTCTAGCTGACGTACAATAGCAGCATTGAGTCAATGTCATCCTACTTAGGAATCAAAATGGAAACAGTAGAGAAAATTAAGCAGCAGATCACGGAAAACCCTATCATTGTGTATATGAAAGGCTCTCCTAAATTACCTAGCTGTGGCTTTTCGTCACAGGTAGCTCAGATCATGATTAACTGCGGTGAGCAGTTTGCATTTGTGGATATTCTTCAGCATCCAGACATTCGCGCAGAATTACCTAAATTTGCTAACTGGCCCACTTTTCCACAATTGTGGATAGAAGGCGAGCTGATCGGTGGCTGTGATATCGTAGTCGACATGTTCCAGAAGGGCGAATTACAGCCTTTGATCAAAGCCGCTGCCGCTAAAATCAAGACAGAAGAATAAGCGTTAACGCTTGTCTTATAAGTTATTTTAGTAGCTTATTGTCGTGAAATAAAAAACGCCGCCGTGATTCATATTGCGGCGGCTTTTTTGTATCTTGTTTTAAGGAAAGGTCATTGCAATAAATCACTATCCCCCAAGCAAGGTGTCAGTGAGGTGTCACATCCGATTCAGCGTGTTTATCCTGTGGCTTAGTCGCAGGCAGTAACAAATTCATCGTAATCGCCACAATACCGCACAAGCTGATACCCGTCAGACTAAATGAACCTATGCCAAATGCCATGCCACCAATTCCAAACACTAAAGTGACGCCTACAATGCTTAAATTACGTGGTTCAGACAAATCCACATGATTGCGAATAAGGGTATTAAGACCCACAGCGGCAATTGAGCCGAATAACAAGCACATTATTCCGCCCATTACAGGGACGGGAATCGTTTGCATTAGCGCACCTAATTTGGCTACGAAGGCCAAAGTGATGGCGGTAATGGCTGTCCACGTCATGATTTTGGGGTCAAAATTTCGGGTTAAAGTCACGGCACCTGTGACTTCAGAATAGGTCGTGTTTGGCGGGCCACCAAAGGCTGCTGCGGCAATTGTGGCGATGCCATCACCGGTAAGGGTGCGATGCAACCCAGGTTTTTTCATAAAATCCTTACCTGTTACATTGGATATCGCCAGAATATCACCGATATGCTCTACCGCTGGAGCGATGGCCACTGGGATCATAAATGCGATGGCATACCAGTTTAATTCTGGCGCGACAAATTTAGGAATCGCAATCCAACTCGCCGCGATAACCACGGTAAAGTCGACAATGCCAAAGGCTAGACTTAATCCATATCCAACAATAATCCCTGCAAGAATAGGCATTACCCTGAGTAAACCTTTGGCAAAAATGGCGACCGCAATCGTTGTGCATAATGATGCTAATGAAATGATTAAGGCGGTATTGGTTGGCACTAAGGTTAAACTGCCATCGCCACTTTTACCCAGAGCCATATTGACCGCCACAGGGGCTAAACCTAGGCCAATAATGATGATCACTGGGCCGACCACAACAGGGGGCAACAGTTTATGAATAAAACCGGTGCCACGCACCTTGACTAAGGCGCCAAGCAGCACATAAACCACGCCAGCGGCCATGATGCCACCCATGGTCGATGGGATCCCCCAAGTTTGAACAGAATAAAGAATCGGCGCAATAAACGCGAAGGATGAAGCGAGGAAAATGGGGACTTGGCGTTTCGTTATCAATTGGAAAAGTAACGTACCAATACCAGCGGTAAATAATGCCACACTGGTGTCGAGGCCTGTTAGCAGCGGCATAAGCACTAGGGCACCAAAGGCCACAAATAGCATTTGTGCACCTTGAAGTGGAATCGCGAGTCGTCTCATTTATTATTCTCATTAATTTTATGGTAAACATTTAAATAATAACAGTTTGTTGGGTTGTGAACAGAAGAAAATCGGCTGTTTTGCCGACTCGGATCACTGTTTGGACGTTCAGTGATACGACGAGCACTGAAATCAGGCTAAATTTTGGCAGCATTCGCTTAAGGCGCTAACTATGGTACAATTTGACATATCTGACGTTACTTCAACTACTCAAAGATGCTGAAATTCCTATTAAAGCCGAGCTTAATTGCATTTCTATATTGTTTATTCACGATTAATGGTGTCAACGCTGTTGAGGTGAGTAAACTCGATGAGGCCAATGTGCCGGTGTCTTCGCGCGCGGTGACTGATCGCAGTAAAGGTTTAAAGAGTGCACTTGAGCAAGTGATTATCAAGAACACTGGGACGGCACGTTCCCTCGATAACAGCCTTATTCAATCGCAACTCAGCCATCCTGACGCCTTACTGAGCCAGTATGGCTATATTGAGCAAGATGGCCAATTACGGTTGACTGCGAGTTTTGAGTACCGTCGCATTGTGGCGCTACTGCGTCAGGCACAATTACCCGTTTGGGGAACTCAACGACCGCTCACTTTGTTTTGGGTGGCGATGCCAGGCGATAGCGACGCTATGATATTGCCCGACTCATCAGCTTTAGCTGAACGCAAGGTTTTTAGCGATGTTTCCTATGCTCGTGGCATTCCGGTATTATTACCTATTTTAGATCTTGATGAATTGATGGGAATTAACCCTAACGATATCAAAGGGATGTTTGCAGACATTGTGGCGAGTGTTTCTGTTCGCTATCAAGCTGACTTTTTGGCGCTGGTGGCAATGGATACCGCGGGTAGTCAGGTTCGCTATCGATTAAACCTTTATACTAAGGCCACTATTGACTCGCTGACGCCACCGTTATTCAGTTATAACGGCAGTGCTGAAAATTCGGTAAAGGCGATTGAAGCCATGATGGCAGCGTTAGCTGACTACTATTTTACTAAGTACGCCATTGTCGATACAGGTACTCAGCAAGGCGCGAGTGTTACTTTTGTTAATATTCAAAAAATGGCGCAATTAGTTGATATTGAAAAATATTTGAAGCAACTCAGCGCGATAAAAAATGCTACGTTAACGCATATTCAAGGTAATGCCGTGACGTTTTCGTTAGATTTGTTCGGCTCAGAAACGGATTTAGAACGTTTACTAAGATTAGAATCGCGTATTTCTGTTGTAGCCCCTGTGAGTGCGGGTGAATTTAGCCCTGGCTCTCAGCAAACAGGTAAGCCTGTATATGAATGGCGTTTACCTTAATATATTGTCGGCCGTGCTTAGCTAAGCACGGCATTGTTTTTATTTAATATTGAGAATACCGAGTGCCCTTAAACTCACCTCTGCAACTCTCGCTACCTGTGCATTTGCCAGATGACGAAACCTTTAATAGTTATTACCCCGCCGCAGGTAATGATGAGCTTATTCAAAAACTGAGAGCCAATGCCGAAGGGCATGGTGAAGCCGCCATCTATTTGTGGGGGCCAGTTAAGTCGGGTCGAACCCATTTAATGCACGCAGCTTGTGCCCACGCCAATGAAACAGATCGTCGCAGTTTTTATATACCCTTAGGTATACATGCGAGTATTTCAACTGCGTTGCTTGAAGGCCTAGAGCAGCTGGATTTAGTTTGTATTGATGATGTCGATGCCATAGCAGGTCATCCCGTATGGGAAGAAGCGATTTTTGATCTCTACAATCGTGTCTCAGAACATAAAAATTGTGCTTTAGTCGTGAGTGGCAGTTCATCCCCTGTGGATGCTGGATTTATTTTGCCTGATCTCGTCTCGCGTATGCAATGGGGGCTGAATTATCAGCTTCAACCTATGGCTGATGATGAAAAGCTTGCAGCATTACAACGCCGCGCCGCTATGCGAGGTCTGCAATTACCAGAAGATGTAGGGCGTTTTTTATTGAACCGCATGGCGCGAGATTTACGCACCTTGTTCGACGTATTAGATAAGTTAGATAAAGCCTCATTAGTGCATCAACGTAAGCTCACGATTCCGTTTGCCAAAGAGATGCTACACCTTTAAATGCCATACGGTATGACTTTAGTTCTGAACGGTACAACATCGACTGGTATTAGCGCCAAAAAGAGTAAAGCCCGTGATGCGAATGCATACGGGCTTTTCGTTTATCTGAAACTTAAAAATGCTATTGTTGTGGTCGTTGATGACGATCACCACTTAAGCGAAGTTCGGCCTCTAAGTGAGGTGGTATAGCCATTACTGGAACATCACTCTGGCCTTTAAATCGTGTATTTGCGGGTGACATCGTCAATGTTTGTCGCCAGCTTTGGCCTTGTACCATATCAATCGGCTCGGGTAGGCTTTCAAGCAGAGTGATCCCATTAAGCTCTGGCAGTATTTCATCAATCACGAACGCGGTGCGATTCTCTAGACTGTCTTGCGCAATTCTACCTCTTTGTCCCCAGTCAATAATCAGCGTATCAGCCGTTAATATAGCGGGTTTATGGGTGACGGCGACATCACGTACTATTTGATAACGGTAACTCATCATCGCTTCCTCAAATAGCATCGCCATGTCTTCTCGGGTGCTGGAATAGGCGTAAAAGTCGTTGGCAATGTCGGAAGAAAAGAAAGTACTTATATCGAATGCTTGGTAGGCTTTTTGCAAAAGATTCGCTGTACCACCGAGGAAGCTGACATTGGCAAGTCCACTCATTTCAGTACTTGTTAATGGGAAGGTGTTGCTGACCTGATCTGAAATCAGACTCTTGTTGGTATTGCGGCGATTGAAATCATCTAACAGTCTTGGTCCGGTGAGCGTGGCATGCACGCTGCGAGGGAAGAAGTCATTGGCGTGGGCGAGCTCATGGTACAACAAGGAGGCCAGATCGGCATTGATTTGCGTTAATGTGCGGTTTGTTCTGGCTGTGGCTGATACGGCAAGGGAGGCATATTGATTATCTTTCACATAACGCCAAGGCATCAAAAAGTTAAGATCATTACCGAAATTACTGCGGTAATCAGGCGCCTCATTAATGGTGTCGCGCTGGGATGATGTAAGCCATAAATCGTTGGGGTCGAGATAAATGGCTCCGGTGACCACCCAATAGAAAGAAGGGCGCACATCATAGCTAATTACCACTGCTGTAACAGATTGTAATAGAAGAGCAAAATCACTATTAGGGTCCATCTGGGCTAAAAAGGCGGCGAAGTTATCTCCCATCCAATCATGGGAAACCAGTACACGATTAAGAATCGTCTCATGATTGAGATCGCTTGAGGTTTGACCGATCAAAGGTAAGCTATTAATCGTACAGCTTTCATTAAGCTGATTAGAATAAACACAGTTTGCCAGCACATTTGCGTAAGGTGACATAGGGCGGTAGGCATGGGTGCGCGCGACAGCAACATCGAAATATTTAGAGCTGATCGGCGGCGCAGCCGTTGTTAGCACAAAGACATCATCATTGAGTTGAATACCGTTGATGTCGGCGTTGACCTTGAGTCGAGTAATGGTATCTTGGCTGACCGTTGGCGCAGTAAACAAGGGTCTAAATGGATCGCTCAGATTGACCTGTAAATCCGGGCCAGAAGCTACGCACCAAGAAATATTTGCTGCGGTTAACCCTGAGTGTTGTCCAAGTCTTAAACTGACATTATTACCTTCGACCACTTGGTGATCCTGGCGGATATTAAGGATTTCCGTTGATGCAGGATCGACATTAATGGCGATTTCTTCACTGACATCAACATGGCTTCCCGTCACATGCACGCTAAAACGATAACCGCCTGCTGTTGGAGTATCAAAGGCTAATACAGGGCTGTTTTGACTGACTAATTGTAGTGTAGGTCCATCGATTTGCTGCCAGCGGAAGGTTACGTTTTGGCTATCATGATTAAGGAGATTAGCAATGATGACACTGGATTGACCCGCGATATAAGTTGACTCAGTTTGGAAGCGTATTGACGATGTATTAGTGATAATGAGTGGCGAAATACTCGTTGTACAGCGAGAGAGTGTCGTCGAGGGAGGTGTAATCGGAGGCATGACTGCGCCGTCATCAGCGTTACCATCATCGCCGCCACATGCCGCAAGTAGGCTCGTGCAGGCGATTAACGTCAAAAGCTTTAGTGGTATCCCCATTACACCATTCTCCTTTGTTTACTCAGTAGTGTGATTAGACTTTTTGTCACTCACGGGATACCAAAGATCCACGATCATAGACTGACTATAGCATGGGGTGTGGGTTGCTAAAAGTCAGTAAAAGTGTGTTAAGTCTGTCATTCCGCACATCAATTTAGAATTTAAAACAGCTTGTTAATTGAACGCTTGTTCTTGGTTTGTTAAAAATGGCTTGACGCCGATCTCCAATTTTGATCTATTACTCTCTTTTGAGAGCTATAAATAATGACTTATCCCTCATCCAAATCCCTCGATCATCACGGCCTTGTGGCTGGATTTTGTAAAGATATTCAACTTGCTCAACATATTGATGATGCATTAGGTGGCTCTAATGAGCGTAAAGTCAGCTTTGGGCAATTATTTGTAGCGATGCTAATCAATGGTTTAGGCTTCACCGGTCGCACCTTGCATATGTATAGTGAATATTTTGAAAGCAAACCGCTTGAACGTTTGCTCGGGGAAGGAATATCTGCCGATGATATTAATGACGACGCGCTAGGGCGATGTTTAGATGCACTTTACGACAAGGGCGTATCCTCTCTTTACCAAGGCATAGGCGAGCGGGTGGTCAATCATCTAGGGTTAGATTGCCAAGCGGTGCATCTGGACTCCACGAGTTTCCATTATGATGGCGAAGCCACACCAGTGGGTGAGTTTGGACACATCCGCATTGCCCAAGGCTATTCACGTGACCATCGCCCTGAGCTTAATCAGGTAATATTGAATCTTATCTGTGAGAATCAATCTGGCATCCCGGTGTATATGAAGCCCGCCAGTGGTAACAGTAATGATATGGAAGGCTTTAAAGAGATTGTAAAAGCGCATATAGGCAGTTTAAAAGCGGCCCAAGCCAGTCGTTATTTAGTGGCGGATGCCGCGCTTTATGTTAAAGAAACGATTGAGAGTTTAGACGCTCAAGGTCAATTATTTATTACTCGAGTACCGCAAACACTGAAAGAAGCGAAGGCACTCATTAAACACGCTCCAAACTTGATATTTACACCTATTTCCCAAGGCTATGAAGGCGTCAGTTATGACAGCGAGTATGGTGGTGTCAAACAAAAGTGGCTACTTATTCGCAGTGAGCAAGCTTACAAGCGTGAACAACACAATTTGAACAAGCGCATGTTAAAAGCGGGCGAGCAAGCGCGAAAAGACTTCAAACAGTTAGGCCAACAACGCTTTGCCTGCGCACAAGATGCGCAAACCGCCCTTATAAAATGGCGAGACAAGCAAGCTGTATGCGATGTCAACGCGCAAGTAACAGAAGTCGCTGTTTATGCGAGTGCCGGACGACCTAAGTTAGGCGAGTTACCTACACGCGTTGAGTATCAAATCACGGGCAATTTATACACACCTCTAGCCTCGCGGCAAAGCGCTTTAGAACAACTTGGACTGTTCATTATTGCCACCAATGATGTCAGCGAGGAGCTTGATATGGCAAGCTTGCTTAGCTGTTACAAAGCCCAACAGAATGTTGAAAAAGGCTTTCGCTTCTTAAAAAGTCCGGACTTCTTAACGAGCGCCATTTATCTTAAAAAACCAGAGCGTGTTGAAGCCTTACTGATGGTTATGACCAGCTGCTTGATGGTATACGCTAGCTTAGAGCATCAAATCCGCAAAACTCTCAAAGACAACGCTTGTTACTTCCCCGATCAGAAGAAAAAGCCAAGCCAAACACCCACTGCGCGGTGGGTTTTCCAGTGCTTTGAAAATATTACGGTACTGTATCAAGCAGACCACATTCCGCTGGTGATGAACCTAAAAGAACGACAACACATCATCATTAATTGCCTTGGCGATGTATACCGGGGAATTTATTCTTAAAATAGGTGCGGAAGATCGGTTAAATAAGTGTCTGGATCTGTGGCCTAGTCGCAACACTCAAGAAACATTCTAAGCTGCATAGATAAACGAAAGACGAGTATTGTGGTAGGCAACGCAAACAAAAAAATGAGGTATTTAACCTCCTCGATTGTTCACTGAAGTACAGGAATATAGCAGTAAAC
>JBOFUF010000151.1:0-3268 GCA_051652445.1 Shewanella sp. | reverse complement strand
AAAGAAATGGGTTATAAAGCCACATTGACCATTTGTAATGCGCCTGGTTCTTCTTTGGTGCGTGAGTCAGATATGGCGTACATGATGAAAGCTGGCGCTGAGATTGGCGTGGCATCCACTAAAGCGTTCACAGTACAGCTTGCTGGCTTATTAATGTTGACTGCGGTGATCGGTCGCCACAATGGCATGTCTGATCAAATGCAGGCTGACATTACTCAAAGCCTACAATCTATGCCAGCAAAAGTGGAACAGGCTTTAGGTTTAGATAACGCTATTGCAGAATTGGCGGAAGATTTTGCCGATAAACACCATGCATTATTCCTTGGCCGTGGCGATCAATACCCGATTGCGATGGAAGGTGCGTTAAAGCTAAAAGAGATTTCTTACATTCACGCTGAAGCCTATGCCTCAGGGGAGCTAAAACACGGCCCTCTGGCGCTTGTCGATGCCGATATGCCGGTGATCGTGGTGGCGCCAAACAATGAATTGCTTGAAAAACTGAAGTCGAACGTCGAAGAAGTGCGTGCCCGTGGCGGCTTAATGTATGTGTTTGCCGATGTAGATGCCGAGTTTGAGTCGGATGACACCATGAAAGTGATCCAAGTGCCACACTGCGACATCTTTATGGCGCCGCTGATTTACACTATTCCGCTACAGCTATTGTCGTATCATGTTGCTTTGATCAAAGGTACCGACGTGGATCAACCACGTAACTTGGCAAAATCTGTGACAGTTGAATAAGTCGCACCGAGGCTAAAGCATCAATTTAAGCCGGCATAGTTGCCGGCTTTTTCATTATCGGTTGTTGGGAACTCAGTTCAGGTTAAAACTCAACCGAGCTTATAAGCTTTTAAACAGTCAGAATTAAATGGAATGACACCTAGCTCGTGCTGCTTTTTTGCTTCAATGCGTTTCCACACTTTGTCATGGAAGTAAAACACCACAGTGTTGATGGCGGGTTCGACTAAGGCCACTACGCCACCGACAACCACGCTGCCAGTTAATAAATAAGTTACAGTAAAAGCGACGCTAAAATGGAGCGCTGCAAAAGTCAGTGTCTTAGCCATTATCTTGTCCTCTAAATAGGCTCCCATTGGGAATGCCTAGATAATAACAATTATCATTAAAGTTTAAACCTGTATTTTCAGATTAGTTTAAACGGTTTTATCTATTTATTAGTGGTAAAAAATATAAAGCCCTCACTATGGAGGGCTTTGGTGCTTGAACAGTGTCTAGCAATAAATTAAAACTGTTCTAAAAACTAGTAATGCCAAGGGAATGCGGAAAAATCTTGATCGCGTTTTTCCAGGAAAGCATCGCGCCCTTCCTGTGCTTCGGCGCTCGCATAGGCTAAACGCGTCGCTTCACCGGCAAATAATTGCTGACCAACCATACCATCGTCCGTCATATTAAAACCGTACTTCAGCATCCGCATAGCTGTAGGTGATTTAGAGTTAATTTCTTTCGCCCACATTAATGCTTCGGTTTCTAGCTCTGCATGGGGAACGGATTTATTGACCATACCCATGTCGAAGGCTTCATCGGCGCTGTAGTTAAAACCGCAGAAGAAAATTTCGCGGGCACGTTTTTGACCTATCATCTTGGCGAGATAAGCACTGCCATAACCTGAATCGAAACTGCCTACATCAGGATCCGTCTGCTTGAAAATAGCATGCTCTTTAGACGCTAAGGTTAAATCACAAACCACATGTAAACTATGACCACCGCCAACAGCCCAACCGGGAACCACCGCAATAACCACTTTTGGCATAAAACGAATTAAGCGCTGAACCTCTAAAATATGCAAACGGCCCATACGTGCGACATCGGGCTTACCTTCTTCTGCGCCTTCGTATTTATAGCCATCTTTGCCGCGAATACGTTGATCGCCGCCTGAACAAAACGCCCAGCCGCCATCTTTTGCTGAAGGGCCATTGCCGGTAAGTAATACGCAACCCACATCAGACCATTGGCGCGCATGATCGAGTGCGATAAATAGCTCGTCAACGGTTTTAGGCCTGAAGGCATTGCGGCACTCTGGGCGGTTAATGGCAATACGCACAGTGCCGTGTGCTTTGGCTCTGTGGTAGGTAATGTCGTCAAATTGAAATCCACTGACCTCATCCCATAGGGTGGGGTCAAAAATGTCCGATACTTGTTGGGTCATGATTCATTGGCCTTTGTGCGGTAATATCTCAAAGGCTAGGCGGAATCATATATAAGGTCAATCACCTAAGACTAAAGCTTGGCGCTATATAGCAAAATCCCATAACCTATGGCCCTTAATGATTAAAGGTGATCACAGAGATAAAGCTGATTATCTTTACTTAACACAGGATGTTGAGGTGCCATAGTGCCGCAATAGTCAGTTTTGAAGTCGGTAATTGACTCTGACGTCATCGAAATTTGATTAAAAGTATCGATTTCTATTGTGGATAAGCGCTCGATGATTTCGGTTCTTTTCTTGGCTAGTTTAGGGTCGACTTTAATAATTTTCGTTCCCGTCATAGAGTCAACTTTATTCTCTATTTTTTTGACCATAGCCTCAGTCTTTGCAATAGGAACATCTAATTTATCTGTTTCTGTGTATAAGTAATATAAAACGCCCGCGAGTAGCGCCAATATGATCCAACCTTTCATCTTTCTAGCCCAACATAAGTGAATAACCATTAGTAATATGGGTATAATAAGCTAGTTTTCGCCCAATATTAAAGTAGTAAAAGGCTATAACGATGAACTCAGGATCTAACAACAAGGACTATTCGAAAACCAATCGAATTAAGATTCACCAGCCAGATGCGAGTAAAGCTGATCGCTTTAATCCTCGAAATCGGATTTATGTCCGAGCCATAGACGGTTTGTGGGGTAGCTTACGTCGCCGCATGGGATGGATAGCCATGCTCTTTTTCTTGCTTCTACCTTGGATCCCTTGGGGAGAGCGTCAAGCTGTTTGGTTTAACCTAAGCGAGCAGAAGTTCCATGTCTTTGGTTTAACTATTTGGCCGCAGGATCTTACCTTACTTGCCGCCTTATTTATGATCGCTGCTTTTGCCCTGTTTTTTGTGACCACCTATCTGGGCCGAGTTTGGTGTGGATACACTTGTCCTCAAACAGTATGGACCTTTATGTTCATTTGGTTCGAGGAGAAACTCGAAGGCGCGCGTAATAAACGCATTAAGTTAGATCAAATGCCCTGGAGTTTTGACAAGCTCTGGCGTAAAACGGCAAAACATACGGCTTGGTTGCTGCTATCACTGATGACAGCGAT
>JBOFUF010000150.1:0-15785 GCA_051652445.1 Shewanella sp. | reverse complement strand
AGGCAAAAACAGAGCGGCACTTGGATCACCCAAGAAATTCAAATGGCCTATCGTGAATTGCATCAGACAGGTCACGCCCACTCCATTGAAGTGTGGGAAGGTGAACGTTTAATCGGCGGGCTTTACGGCTTAGCGGTAGGCCAAGTATTTTGCGGCGAATCCATGTTTCACCGTAAAACCAATGCGTCCAAGGCCGCCGTTGCCGCATTGCAACAACATTTACTCAAGATGGGATTCAAACTCATCGACGCACAAGTGATGAATCCCCACCTAGAAAGTTTGGGAGCAAAAGCCATTAAACGGATTGATTTTATTAAATTACTGAGCGAACTGAGAAACAATCCCGTGGACCCAAATACTTGGGCGACTAAAGAGGTCATCCTTGAACTCGAGTAAAGCCTCCATCGCTATCGGTATCAGTCAACCATTTCCTTGCAGCTACCTTGATGGCCAGCAGGAACAGTTGCTCGTCATCCAAGAAGAGACGCTTGACCCCATTTTATTTGAACGTTTGCTCGCGGTGGGTTTTCGCCGCAGTGGCAACGCCATCTATAAGCCGCGTTGTCCTAGATGCAGTGCATGCCAACCAATCCGTGTGCCAGCCCATGAGTTTGTGCCATCAAAACGCCAAAAACGCACTTTAGCAAAAAACCACGATCTAACATGGCGTATGACCTCTGAGCAAACGCCTCAGCAATATACGCTGTATGAACATTACATTCGTGAACGACATTTTGACGGCCCCATGTTTCCACCGAGTGAAGATCAATATAATCACTTTCTTTTTTGCGATTGGCTGCCGCCAACGTTTATCGAAGTCTATGATGGCGATAAATTATTGGCAGTGGCGGTCACTGATAGTTTGCCCAATAGTCTTTCGGCAATTTACAGCTATTTTGACCCCGATGAAGAACATCGCTCCCTCGGCGCCCTGTTAATTTTAATTCAGTGCCGTTTAGCAAAACTGATGGGGAAAGAATTTGTTTATCTCGGATATCAAATAGATGAAAACCGTAAGATGGCTTACAAGCGTTTGTATCGGCCTTATCAAATTTTGACACCGACGGGCTGGGGGTATTCCCAAGTTTGCTAAGTACTGCCCCTTTACAGCGGGGGGAATTTGGGGCATGATACGCCCGTTTTTTATATTCGAAGGCTAATGGGATTATTAATTAATGGCGAAAGAAGACAACATTGAAATGCAAGGCACTATCCTTGAAACCTTGCCAAACACAATGTTTCGTGTAGAGCTTGAAAATGGTCATGTGGTGATAGCCCACATTTCAGGCAAAATGCGCAAAAACTACATCCGGATCCTTACTGGCGATAAAGTTACCGTCCAGTTAACTCCTTATGATCTGACCAAAGGTCGCATTGTCTTCCGCGCACGCTGATATAGCCTCTTAGATTTAAAAACCCGGCAAGGCCGGGTTTTTTTGTTTGCGAAAGATGAAAAAAATGGCTGCAATTGCAGCCATTTTTATATCTAAAACTAATGAATAATCAATGACTAAGCTTTTGTTGTCACTTTTTCGTGACGTTCTGTACGAATGACAATCTCGCCTTCATTCACATCCACATACGCAACACCGCCTGACTCTAACTCGCCAAATAAAATCTCGTCTGCCAATGGACGCTTGATCAATTCGGTCACGACTCGGGCCATGGGACGCGCGCCCATGTTCTTATCGTAGCCTTTCTCGGCCAATAAGGTTCTAGCTTCATCGCTAACTTCCAAAATCACGTGTTTTGCATCCAACTGAGCCTGTAATTCCACCAAGACTTTATCGACCACTTTGGCAATAATCGTCATGTCTAAATGGTTGAACCAAATGATGGAATCGAGACGATTTCGAAATTCTGGCGAAAAGACACGATTAATTTCAGATAACGCATCTTGGGTGTGATCTTGTTGGGTAAAGCCAATCGACTTACGAATCGTCTCCTGTACACCCGCGTTAGTGGTCATCACCAAAGTCACGTGTCTGAAATCTGCCTTACGGCCATTGTTATCAGTCAAAGTGCCGTGATCCATCACCTGCAACAGCAAGTTATAGACATCGCGGTGGGCCTTTTCGATTTCATCGAGTAACACCACACAGTGCGGATTTTTAATTACCGCATCGGTAAGCAAGCCACCTTGCTCATACCCCACATAACCAGGAGGCGCGCCAATCAAGCGTGACACAGTGTGGCTTTCCATGTACTCAGACATATCAAAGCGCACCAGTTTCATCCCCAAACAGGTGGCAAGTTGATTGGTAACTTCGGTTTTACCCACCCCTGTAGGACCTGCAAATAAGAAACTCCCCACAGGTTTGCTGTCTGTGCCTAAGCCACTGCGCGATAAGCGAATGGCCGAACTCAGACTCTCAATCGCCTTATCTTGGCCAAAGACGACCATCTTAAGGTTACGCTCAAGGTTACGCAGTAAGTCCTTGTCAGTGGCGGATACCGACTTCTCAGGAATACGTGCCATTTTTGCCACTATTGATTCTATCTCGGCTTGACCTATGGTTTTTTTGCGCTTGCTGATAGGCAACATCACCATACGCGCACCCGCTTCGTCGATAACATCAATGGCTTTATCGGGTAAATGTCGGTCATTGATGTGCTTAGCCGATAAAATTGCAGCGCTGCTTATCGCAGCTTGGGTGTAACGAACGCCATGATATTCTTCGTATTTAGACTTAAGCCCCATCAAAATTTTCGTAGTTTCTTCCACTGAAGGCTCATTGATATCCACCTTTTGAAAACGACGAGCAAGTGCGCGATCTTTCTCAAAAATACTTTGATATTCTTGAAAAGTTGTCGAACCCATACAGCGCAAATTGCCGCTAGATAGCAAAGGTTTCAGCAAATTAGAGGCATCCATTACACCGCCAGAGGCCGCGCCTGCACCGATAATGGTGTGGATCTCATCGATAAATAGGATGGCATGCTTATCCGCCGCCAGTTCTTTTAACAGGTTTTTAAAGCGTTTTTCAAAATCGCCACGATACTTAGTTCCCGCCAGCAGTGAGCCTAAATCCAAAGAATACACGGTTGCCTCTAGCATCACATCGGGCACTTGTTTATTGACGATGCGATACGCCAACCCTTCGGCAATCGCCGTTTTACCCACTCCCGCCTCACCCACTAACAATGGATTATTTTTACGCCGACGGCACAGGGTCTGAATCGCGCGCTCAATTTCTTGGTCGCGACCAATCAATGGATCGATGATCCCTTGTTTTGCTAGCTGATTTAAATTGGACGCGAATTGCGATAACATGCTGCGATCTTCACTGCCTTCGCCCTGTTCTTCGACACGTTCTTGCTCTTGATGTGACTCAGCATCATCATTTTTGGCGGAACCATGGGAAATAAAATTCACTACGTCTAGGCGACTGATATCGCAGCGGCGCAGTAAATACACGGCTTGGGATTCTTGCTCACTGAAAATGGCGACTAACACGTTAGCACCGTTCACTTCATTGCGACCCGATGACTGCACATGGAATACTGCCCGTTGCAGCACTCGCTGGAACCCAAGCGTTGGCTGGGTTTCTTTGTCATCATCAATATCGGCAATGATTGGGGTTGTTTGTTGGATAAAGCTTGCCACTTCATCTCTGAGTTTATCTAAATTCGCTCCACAGGCGATTAACGCTTCTTGAGCCGCAGGATTGTCGATCAGAGCTAATAACAGATGTTCTACTGTCATATACTCATGACGCGCGTCTCTGGCTTGCTGAAACGCCAGGTTTAAGGTGACTTCCAGATCTTTGTTCAGCATAAGCACCCCCAAAATTAACAACAGACTACAGAGTAAAGCGGTTTTATACTTTCTCTAACGAACACAGTAACGGATGTTGGTTTTGTCTTGCAAATTGATTTACTTGTATCACCTTAGTTTCTGCTATCCCAAACGGGAAAATACCGCAAATCCCTTTTCCTTGGTGATGGATAGTCAACATGATATCGGTCGCTTCCTGCTCGTTCTTGCGAAAGAAAACCTGCAAAACTTCAATCACAAAATCCATTGGGGTGTAATCATCATTATTGAGCACGACCTTATACATCGAAGGCGGCATTAACTCTAATTCGACACGTTCTTCAACGCGTTCAATATTTCCTATCTTTGCCATTTTTTAATACTAGCCTCTCATGTTGGCCTCTTCCAATTGTTCCGATTAAATTAACAGGTTGTTGCCCCTTTGTTAATTTTAGCTTGACTTCCTTATTTACTCCTTACATTCTGTTATACAGACGGTAAACGAATACCCGTCTATACAGGTTTGACTATATTACTGGTAAGTAGACAACAGAAGGAAGTGGAAGTATGGCAAGCGGAACTGTTAAATGGTTCAACAACGCCAAAGGATTCGGGTTTATTTGCCCTGATCAAGGTGGTGAGGACGTTTTTGCACACTATTCTACCATTGAAATGGAAGGCTATCGAACTCTAAAAGCAGGCCAACCCGTTCAATTTGAAGTAGAAGCCGGTCCAAAAGGAATGCACGCGTCAGCCATTTCACCAACAAAATAACGTTTGGTGAGGCCAATGATCTAAAAGGCAGGGACATGTCCCTGCCTTTTTATTGCGGTGTTTTTTATCAATCCTCACCACGTAATGCTGCATCGCTCATTAGCATTACGGATGAATTTAATTCAAGTTAAATAGCCGCACATGCCCGACGGCACCCAGCAAAAAGTTCTAATCGTCAGTCTCAACATCAAATTTAGGGCATAAAAAAGATCTGCTATGCAGATCCCTTTTTTAAATCCGTCTAATGACGTACAACTTTACATCCGCTTTGATGGCTCACACTGACGCGCACGCCATCCAAAAGCCCAAAACAGCCGAGAATTAAGCAATCAACAGCTTGTTTAACGTCTCGCTTGGGCGCATGGTTTTTTCAGCCTTAGCCGCATCTAAACGGTAGTAACCACCTAAATCGACTGGCGCACCTTGTGCCGTCGCTAATTCAGCCACAATCACTTGTTCATTTGCCGCTAGCGCATGCGCTAACGGTATAAAATGTGCTTGCAACTGCTCATCGCTCGCTTGCGATGCTAAGGCTTGTGCCCAGTACATAGCTAAATAGAAATGGCTACCACGGTTATCTAGCTCACCGACTCTTCTTGATGGCGATTTATTGCCATCTAAGAATTGGCCAATGGCTTGATCTAAGGTATCAGCTAACACTTGGGCTTTTGGATTGCCCACAGTTTGGCTTAAATGCTCAAGTGACGCTGCCAGAGCCAAGAACTCACCGAGAGAATCCCAACGTAAGTGCCCTTCTTTCTCAAGTTGTTGCACGTGCTTAGGCGCACTGCCACCCGCGCCAGTTTCAAATAAACCGCCGCCGTTCATTAATGGCACGATTGACAGCATTTTGGCACTGGTGCCGAGCTCAAGAATGGGGAACAAGTCAGTCAGGTAGTCACGTAACACGTTACCCGTGACTGAAATAGTATCTTTGCCTTCTTTGATGCGAGCTAATGAAAAACGCGTTGCGTCTTCTGGAGACATAATGCTGATGTCTAAGCCATCAGTATCATGCTCTGGCAGATACTGCTGCACTTTAGCAATGATTTGCGCATCGTGGGCACGTTTGCTGTCTAACCAGAATACCGCGGGAGTATTGCTTAAACGGGCACGGCGTACAGCCAGTTTGACCCAATCACGGATGGGTGCGTCTTTAACTTGACACATTCTCCAGATATCGCCCGCTTCCACATTGTGGCTCATCAATACCTTACCGCTGGCATCGACAACCTTGACCACACCGTCAGCAGGAATTTCAAAGGTCTTATCGTGGCTGCCGTACTCTTCCGCTTTTTGCGCCATCAAGCCGACGTTTGGCACACTGCCCATGGTTTTAGGATCGAAAGCGCCGTGCTCTTTACAAAAAGCGATCGTTTCTTGATAAATACCGGCATAGCAACGATCGGGGATCATGGCCTTAGTGTCATGCAGTTGACCGTCGGGTCCCCACATTTGGCCCGATGAACGAATCGCAGCAGGCATAGATGCGTCGATGATGATATCGCTTGGCACGTGTAAGTTGGTGATACCTTTGTCAGAATCAACCATAGCCAATGCGGGGCGCGCAGCGTAAACAGCAGCGATATCGGCTTCGACTTCGGCGCGGCTATCGGCAGGCAAAGTCGCAATCTTGGCATACACATCACCAAAACCATTGTTAACATCTACACCTAATTCAGCGAAAAGCGCCGCGTGTTTGTCAAAAACACGCTTGAAGAATACCTTCACAGCGTGACCAAACATTATAGGATCAGACACTTTCATCATAGTGGCTTTCAGATGCAGCGATAACAGCACATCTTCAGCTTTGGCGTTTTCGATTTCACGCTCATAGAAGCTCACTAAGGCTTTTTTACTCAATACCGCAGCATCGATAATTTCGCCAGCCAGCAGCTTAAGACCCGACTTGAGCACCACTTCTTGTTGGCCCTCTTTTTGAGTCAGCACGATATTCACGCTGCCCGCATCAGATAAAGTGACAGACTGCTCGCTACCGTAGAAATCGCCTTCCGTCATGTGGGCAACGTGTGACTTGGAATCCTTGGCCCACTTACCCATTGAATGCGGGTTTTTCTTGGCGAAGTTTTTCACCGATAATGGGGCGCGGCGATCTGAGTTACCTTCACGCAGTACTGGGTTTACCGCACTGCCTTTAATCTTGTCGTAACGTGTTTTGATTGACTTTTCAGCGTCGGTTTTTGGCTCATCCGGATAGTGAGGAATGTCGTAACCTTTTTGCTGCAGTTCAAGAATACAGGCTTTTAATTGTGGGATCGACGCACTGATATTCGGTAACTTGATGATGTTTGCTTCTGGCTGATTCGCTAATTCGCCAAGCTCGGTCAGATGATCGCCAATCTTTTGCCCATCGCTCAGTTGCTCAGGAAAACTGGCAATAATACGGCCCGATAACGAGATATCACGGGTTTCAACCGCAACGCCCGCAGCATCGGTAAACGTTCTGATAATAGGTAAGAGTGAGAGGGTAGCCAGTGCTGGCGCTTCGTCTGTTTCAGTGTAAATAATTGTTGATGAGTTATCTTTCATGTTACATCCTACATTATTGTAAAATTTAATTTTTTTTATAATAATTTTATCGCATGGCGAACAAATCTAAGCACAGTGACAATATCAATCAAGGCCATTAATCTCGCCTTGATTCTCCCCATCCTCAGCGCCCTTCTGTCAAACCGCGCAAGCTAATATTTGTTACAACGACTAATAAAGATTTGGCACAGATCACACTTTCTGGGCGACATCATAGAGCATTCGCAATAATATTCAAATTCCACTAACGGCGAATGCCAAGTACACTATGTCCACATTAACGACTCAATCAAGTCAGGTCAGCGTGTCTCAACCTCCTGTTAGCAAAAGTATGAACAAAAACAAGTTTTCACCTAAACGTGCCCATTCCAGCGCCAATTCTCCCGCCAAGAGCACGATAAAGCCCGCCAGCAGAGGACCAGCCAACCGCGCAACCAATGCCGATACCAAAGTGGCACCAGTGCGTAATGCCAATGGCAGTTTGAAGAAAGAGCCCTTTAAAAATCCTAATCGTCGCGCCATTGCGGCAGCAAAACCGCTGCAAAGCCAAACGATAGCGCCGATTATAGTGCTGTTTAATAAGCCTTTTGACGTACTTTGCCAGTTTACCGATGAACAAGGTCGCAAAACCCTTAAGGACTATATTCCCATTGCTGATGTGTATGCCGCGGGTCGGTTAGACAGAGACAGTGAGGGCTTATTACTGTTGACTAATGACGGTCAATTACAGGCAAGACTGACTGAACCGAAAAAGAAAACCTTTAAAACCTATTGGGTGCAAGTAGAAGGAGCACCGACAGAAGATGCCCTGACAAAACTGCGCCAAGGTGTTGAATTAAATGATGGTATGACGCTGCCTGCTAAAGTCAAAATCATGGATTCACCTGACATTTGGCCACGTAACCCACCGGTGAGAGAGCGTAAAAATATCCCGACAACTTGGCTTGAAATCCAAATTCATGAGGGCCGCAACCGCCAAGTCAGGCGTATGACTGCGCATATCGGTTTTCCGACCTTAAGATTAATCCGTTATAAAATAGGCCAATGGAGTCTAGACAATTTGCCATCGGGCGAGCATAAATGCATCCGCCTCGGTGATGAAGTCTAAATATCAGCCCAATACTGCAGCGACATCCATTCTATGGCGGCAGCATGAGTCAAAGATATAAACCCAATATGACCGTCGTTTACTCTTGATTTATAAGTGATTTATAGGTGATTTATAGGTGATTAATGCCACTTAACAGGATAAATATCTGATAATGGAAGAGTGGGTTGAAGGCAAGCAACGCTTTACTCAGCCCGCGGGCCACTTAGAATCAACTAAAAGCTTAATCCAAGCCTGTAAGCCTGAAGTCCTTGAGGAAACCGGGTTATCCCTCAAATCCTCAAGGCCTGGTGGGTATCGATCAACTTAGCACCAGCGAAGATTTAGCCTTTGTGTGCTTTACCTTTTTTGTGCCGTTGGATGAGATGCCAACACCGGTTCCATAAGACAAGGCTATCCACAGTGCGCACAAGCTGAGTGTTGAGCAGATAGCCGCCAAGCAATCCTTACTGCGCAGCACCTTAGTGCTCGATTGCCTAAAAGGCTATCTGAATAAGGCGCAAAATGATCAACATTGCCCCCTCTCCTGACTCAATAGTGACAGCCTCACGATAGCCCAAGCAAGTAAGCCGTGATAGAATGCCGCCCGCATAAATAGAGAGTTAACCTTATGGGTGCGCTTGAATCTATGCGCTTCGGGAGACGACATCGTCGCCTGTTAACGCGAGTGTTAATGGCTGCTCATAGGCATATTCTATTGAGTAGAACCCACTCTCTAGCATCACGCGAACTCGGTTTTATTTAGCAAACGGCTGCACACTTCAGCCAAATTTTTTAAATTGGCTTGGATTTTTTAACTTAGCCCCTATTTAAGTTAAAGTAATCCGAATTTTTAAGTTAGGTGAGACATGTTAGTTGCGCACTCAATGCAACAGACGCTATTTCAGCACCTAGCCAATACACTACTCAATGGTTTTTAGGATTTATGACTTCAATTGCACCCACTCATACAGGAAAAAAAGTCATTGTCGGCATGTCCGGCGGTGTAGATTCATCTGTTTCAGCCTATTTGCTTATGCAACAAGGCTATCAGGTTGAAGGCCTTTTCATGAAGAACTGGGAAGAAGATGACAATAACGAGTACTGTGCCGCCGCTGAAGATCTAAAAGATGCCCAAGCCGTGTGCGACAAGCTCGGGATCAAGCTACACACAGTCAACTTTGCCGCTGAATATTGGGACAATGTATTTGAGTATTTTCTCGCCGAATACAAAGCCGGCCGTACGCCAAATCCCGATATCATGTGCAATAAAGAAATCAAATTTAAGGCATTTTTAGAATTTGCCGACGAAATCCTCGACGCCGATTTTATCGCCATGGGCCACTATGTGCGCCGCCGTGATAATAGCGATGGCAGCACCCAAATGCTCCGCGGCGTCGATGGCAATAAAGATCAAAGCTATTTTCTTTACACCTTAAGCCACGAACAGGTCGCCCGTAGCCTATTCCCCGTTGGTGAGCTTGAAAAACACCAAGTCCGTGAAATTGCCAAAGAAATGGGCTTAATTACCCATGATAAAAAAGACAGTACGGGTATCTGCTTTATCGGTGAGCGCAAGTTTACTGAATTTTTAGGCACTTATTTACCTGCCCAACCTGGCAATATCGAAACCCCAGAAGGCGACATTATCGGTACGCATCAAGGGCTGATGTACCACACCTTAGGTCAACGTAAAGGCCTCGGCATCGGCGGCATGAAAAACAGCAATGACGATCCTTGGTATGTGGTTGATAAAGATCTTGAGCGTAACGTATTGATCGTCGGCCAAGGTGGACACCATCCTCGTTTGATGTCGACGGGTATGACGGTAAACCAATTGCATTGGGTAGATAAAACGGGTCCTGTCGATGGCTGCAATATCGTCGTGAAAACCCGTTATCGCCAACAAGATGTGCCATGTACTGTGACCTATACCGATGAACACACCTTATGTGTCGTTTTCGATGAGCCTGTTGCGGCGGTAACGCCTGGACAGTCTGCAGTATTTTATGATGGTGAGGTCTGCCTAGGTGGCGGCATCATAGATCAACTGAACAGAGGATAAAGCGTGAACGAGCAACTAGTTAATCGTACTATGGCGTTTGCAGGAATACTGCAAGCCATTGCCCAAGTTCAGCATTTAGCCCGTCATGGCGAATTAGATAATGCTGAGCTCGCAGCAAGTTTAAACACCATTCTCGTCACCAATCCCGACAATACTGACGATGTCTACCAAGACAAAATCGTCCTGCAAAAAGGCTATCAGTTGATCCTAAATCAGCTCGGTGACAGCAGCCAAAAAGATGTTGAAGTGACCCGTTATTTAGTGGGAGTGCTTGCGCTTGAGCGTAAACTTGCACGCTCAAACAGCGGCTTAGGCATGCTGGCCGAACGCATTAATCAAGTACATCGCCAGCTGCATCATTTTGCGATTACCGATGAGCAAGTTGTTGCCAACTTTGCCAGCATTTACAGTGATGTCATCAGTAATTTAGGACCTAAAATTCAAATATCGGGCAATCCTGTGTGCTTGCAACGCCCTATCGTACAACAAAAAATTCGCGCTCTGCTACTTGCAGCCATGCGCAGCGCTGTACTGTGGCGCCAACTAGGCGGTAAGCGTCGGCATTTAGTCTTCGCCCGCAAAGCCATAGTCGATACCGCCAAAACCAGCCTTACCCTATAATAAAATTAGCGTTCATCAAGGAGCTCACATGGATCTTTCCGCACTAACGGCTATTTCTCCGGTAGACGGTCGTTATGGTAGTAAAACCGCATCATTGAGAGGGATTTTTAGCGAGTTCGGTCTTACTAAGTACCGCGTTCAGGTTGAAATCAATTGGCTAAAACTGTTAGCCAACTGCCCAGACATTAGCGAGGTGCCAACATTGAGCGCGTCAGCTGTCGCCGTGCTCGATGACATTAAAGACAATTTTAACGAACAAGATGCACTGCGTGTTAAGGCTATCGAAAGCACCACTAATCACGATGTGAAAGCGGTTGAATACTTCATCAAAGAAAAAATTGCGGGCAATAGCGAATTAGCGGCCGTGGGAGAGTTTGTTCACTTTGCCTGTACTTCTGAAGATATCAACAACTTAAGTCATGGTTTAATGTTGACTGAAGCCCGTGAGCAAGTATTACTGCCCTACTGCAACGAGTTACTGGCGGCAATTAAACAGCTGGCGATTGAATATCGCTCTGTGCCATTAATGTCGCGCACCCATGGCCAACCCGCGTCCCCATCAACGCTGGGTAAAGAAATGGCGAACGTGGCGATGCGTCTTGAGCGTCAAATCAAACAAATCGCGAATGTTGAAATCATGGGCAAACTGAACGGTGCCGTAGGCAACTACAATGCTCACCTGTCAGCCTACCCTGAAGTTAACTGGCATGAATTGTCTGAGCGTTTTGTGACTAGCCTTGGCTTACACTGGAATGCCTACACGACGCAAATCGAGCCACACGACTACATTGCCGAACTGTTTGATGCGGTTGCCCGTTTCAACACTATTTTGATCGACTTTGACCGTGACATTTGGGGTTACATCGCCCTAGGTCACTTCAAACAACGCACTATCGCCGGTGAAATCGGCTCATCGACTATGCCGCATAAAGTTAACCCCATCGATTTTGAAAACTCCGAGGGTAACTTAGGTATCGCTAACGCGATTATGCAACATTTAGCCTCTAAGCTGCCGTTATCAAGATGGCAACGTGACTTAACTGACTCAACGGTGCTGCGTAACTTAGGCGTAGGGATTGCCCATGCGTTAATCGCGTATCAAGCGACCTTAAAAGGCATCAGCAAGTTAGAAGTTAACGAAGCGCATCTGCGTGATGAGTTAGATCACAACTGGGAAGTATTAGCAGAACCAGTACAAACGGTGATGCGTCGTTATGGTATTGAAAAGCCATACGAAAAATTAAAAGAGCTGACGCGCGGTAAACGTATCGACGCGCAGCAACTGTCAGTATTCATTGACGGACTGGAATTACCAGACTCAGTGAAAGCTGAGTTGAAAAAAATGACGCCCGCCAATTACATTGGTCGCGCCGAAACGTTTGTCGACGAACTGAAGTAAGTTTTAACTAAACTTTAGCTAAACTTAGTTATTAACTGAAATAGGCGACGGACAATAACTCTTTCTTAAACAGAAATAAGGATTAAGGCGACTCACATCTCCGCGATGTGGTCGCCTTTTTAACACTATGTATACACTCAATCTCGATATCGCCCAGTTTCTTAGTGAATACTGGCAAAAGAAACCCCTATTGATCAAAAACGCCTTTCCGCAGTTTGAAGATCCGATTAGCGCAGATGAATTAGCAGGCCTTGCCTGTGAAGAAGAAATCTCTTCTCGCATCGTCGTCACCAAAGATAATGATTGGGAAGTGGTGCAAGGTCCGTTTGAAGATTACGACAGCTATGGCGAAACCCATTGGCAGTTATTAGTGCAAGCAGTCAACCATTGGTATCCCGATTCGCAGCCATTAGTTGAAGCGCTGCGATTCTTACCTGACTGGCGCTTCGATGACTTGATGGCCTCATTTGCCACGCCAAGTGGCGGTGTAGGCCCACACGTCGATAACTATGATGTGTTTATCATTCAAGGCGAAGGTGAGCGTCGCTGGACTGTGGGCGACAATACCCCGCAACAACGCCGTGGTGGTAGTCCCAACTCGCCGCTGGTTGAAGACTTCACCCCTATTATCGATGTCGTATTAGAAAAAGGCGACATGCTGTATATCCCACCCGGTTTCCCACACTGCGGTGAAACCCTGACAGTGGCAATGAGTTACTCGATTGGTTTTCGTGCGCCAAGCCAGCAAGAGCTGATCAGTGAAGTTGCCGATTATTTACTCGACAATAACTTAGGTCAGCAGCGTTTCACCTCGCAAACTGAACCGAGTTCAGCCGGTATCGTTAGCCAAGATCATCAAGTGGGCATAATGTCACTCTTGAATCAGCTGAGCCAAGATCCCAACAGCTACCAAATCGTCTTAGGGAAGCTGCTCAGTCAGAACCGTTTCGAATTGGATTTGTGTGAAGGCGAAGAAGCTTACAGCCTTGAAGATTTGCAAGATGCCTTCACCCAAGGTGCTGGCGTCAGCCGTATCGGCGGGTTAAAGGTCCTGCGCCTCGAAAATGATTCCGTACAGCGATTATTCATCAATGGTGATGTACACGAACTGCTCAATACCTCAGCAGATGTGATCGCACAGTTGAGCAACTGTGTCAGCTTAACGGCCGATGAAGCAACAGAAATATGTCAACATGAAGAAGTCCAGAGCTTATTATTGAAGCTCATCAATCAAGGTTTCTACTACTTGAGCGACAGCGAAGAATAAGCTTTATCGACGTTGCTTGATGACCTTGTTCTTAACATAGGAAATCAACATAAAAGTCAGTATAAAAAAGCACTCAATTGAGTGCTTTTTTATTTCAAATATCTGCATGAATCGACACAAGTGACTGTATTAATTCAATACTATCTAAATACAATCCTCAACTCATTTGAGTTTAAGCATTCCACAGTTTATCGTCGTTGTGCATACGATATAAACTCTCGGCGCGCGATACTAATAGTTGAGCAAATTTAGCCTGAGTGGCATCACGGGTGGCCCCCGAACGCACTAAGTTTTCCGCCTGCATTTGCCACATCATAGAAAAATGACGCACGGCATCACGGGCCGTTGTCGCTACTTTCACATCGACGAAATCCGACGGTAAATTCCCCGACATCACCCAATAGGTTTTGTTGCTTGGACGCTTTGATTCCATCTTCCAAATCGCCATATAAGGCGCAAGATAACGGCTGTCATCTGCTAGGACTTTGCTTGGGATCACGCCTTTTTCTGCAAGAAAACGATTGGCTTTTTGAAATTGAGTTCTGACCCACTCCTGACGTAATTTTTCCACTTCTTCAGCCGATAATTTCTGTTGAGTTTGGTCGACAGCTTGTTCAGTCATACTTCCGTCCTATCTTATTGTTATAACGCGAGCCTCATTATTGGGATCAGTGCGCGATTCATTCTATTTACTACATTAAATTCAGTACAATTGATTTTCAACCACAAAGTTTACGTTTACGTAAATCGGAAAGCTAGATTGCCACAAATAATGTATTTATTCAGTCATTATCCATGGTTGAGAGTATCGCTAAATGCTATCGTCCTGCAATAAATATAACAAGCAGTCGATAGAGGCTCACCTCGTCGGCTTTTTTCATTGTGTATAGCGGAGAAATTCACGTGGCTGTATTTAATCATGTATCCTTTGACGAACATGAACAGGTTGTATTCTGTCATGATAAAGAAAGTGGCTTAAAAGCCATTGTCGCCATCCATAACACTAACCTTGGCCCCGCCGTTGGTGGATGCCGGATGTGGAATTACCAATCGGATGATGAAGCCCTGACTGACGTATTACGCCTCTCTCGTGGCATGACGTATAAAAATGCCCTGGCAGGTTTAACCATGGGTGGCGGTAAATCAGTGATCATTGCCGATCCAAAAAGACAAGACCGTGAAGCCCTATTCCGCGCCTTTGGCCGTTTCATCAATAGCCTCGGCGGCCGCTACTATTCAGCCGAAGACGTTGGCACTACCACGGCTGATATTATGATTGCCCATGAAGAAACCCCTTATATGGCAGGTCTTGAAGGCAAAAGTGGCGACCCATCACCGTTCACTGCCCTTGGCACTTATTTAGGTATCAAGGCCACGGTTAAGCATAAACTGGGGTTAGACAGTCTTAAAGGCCTTAAAGTCGCTGTTCAGGGCGTCGGCCACGTTGGCTATTACCTGTGTAAACACTTACATAACGAAGGCGTAGAACTGATTGTTACCGACATTCATCAAGCCTCATTGGACAAAGTGGCGACTGACTTTGGTGCCATAGTCGTGGCGCCTCAAGACATTTACGCCCAAGATGTGGATGTCTACGCCCCTTGTGCCCTTGGCGCAACTTTAAATGATGCGACCTTACTGCAACTGAGGGCCAAAATTGTTGCAGGCTGTGCCAACAATCAGTTAGCCGAAGTTCGCCACGGTGAACAGCTGAAAGAAATGGGCATACTGTACGCGCCAGACTATGTGATCAACGCGGGTGGCATTATCAACGTATCGTTTGACAAAAATTACGACGCGGCGAAATCGACCGCTAAAGTAGAAGAAATTTACCACACGCTACTGAAAATATTCAAACAAGCGGATGATCAAAACCGAACAACTGGCGCTGTGGCTGATGAAATGGCTAAAGCCATTATCGAAGCGGCTAAGCACTAATGGTTTTGCCTGTTTAACAATTTAACAATGAAAAAGCGACCATGAGTCGCTTTTTTGTTACCCAAAACTTAATTCTATATAAGCCATTGTTTTACAAGTATTTTAATTTTAATTCAGAATATTCATTTCACCACGCTGGAAAATGTCATCATTGTTTGCTTGAATTAGTTTAACAAGTCCCTGCACAGGATAGCGCGATGATCCGTTTCAAGTATGATCTCAACCAAGATGTAGTAGAACTGCAAGCCAGTAATTGGAGTGGTTTAGAGCGGGTCTTTGTCAATGGTCAGATGGTATCGCACAAGCTGAACTTTAAGCCTCAAAGTG
>JBOFUF010000149.1:0-4499 GCA_051652445.1 Shewanella sp. | reverse complement strand
CGGCCACGACAGCCATCAGAGTCAATGCTATGTTCTGGCAGTAGATCACAATCAGCGGGCAACCTTTTACGAGGGTGAAATTCACCTCGGCTTGATAGAAGCCCCCAGTAATGCCAACATCCATAAAGCAACTGTATTCAGGGCCATAATCGGCATAGGTCCATTCAAAAACCTGGCTAAAAAAGGCCTTAGAACTCGCAATGTCGCGACTTGGGATATCCAAATAATTGATACTGTGGTGACGGTTCATAGACTTCCTTGCTATGTAATCAGGACACAAGATGATGGACATAAAATGCCTAAGTAAAATGGGAGCCAAAGCTCCCATTCTATTCGCGGCTTTAACCCAGGTTAACCTTGGATTAAGGCTGCGGCAAGTCCAATCAGACCGCCAAATACGCCGCCCCAAATCACTAACCAACCTAAGTGCGTTTGGATCATGTCCTGAACGATTTTTTTCACCATTTGCGGTGTTAACTCGTTTAATCTTTGTTCCACTATGTTAGCAATTTTAGTTTGCAGATCGGCCATCACATTGGGTTGTTCGATTTCTTGCTTCAACAACTCATGAAATGTATCACTTTGGGTCATTTCAACTAAAGATGCTTTCATCTTCAAAATAAAGGGATCTTTTAATGGTAATAAGGCGTCAGTACCACCAAACATCGACAACATGCCACCAAAAGACGACTGGGCGACAGTGCTAATTAATGCATCAAAAGAAGGCGCTAAATCGACCTTTTCAATCACGGGTGCCAAGTCAATTTTACTCAGCCCTTCTTTTTCAGACAGGAATCGGTCGATATTTTCAGTGGTAAAAAACTGTTTCATCATCAAATGAGCAATGCCTGCCTTAAATTCTTCGAAACGTGAAGGCACAACGCCTGAACCATAGAGTCCAGGAACTTTCTCAAACAACATATAAATAGCAACCCAGTTGGTAATCGCACCCGATAAAGCAAACAATCCGACACTCAGGATGAGTGGTGAATTGATCAGGTAACCCAAAACAACCAAAGCTGCCGCCAATAAATTTGTCACTAAACTCTTATTCAATCTCATATCCCCTAAGGTGGCATCGATAAGATGCAAATCTTACCTATATTAACAAGTTAACAGGACAGAGGTCTAACATTCAAATCTGAGCATGCAAACCCGCTTTAAAATCTAAATGCTGGCACAGTGGGCAAAATACGCTCTACCAGTAAATACCCAACCACGCATACACCATAAGACATTGATTTATAATAATAAGAAAATTACACACCCTTATAGGACATTAAATTTATTTAATGTCCTATAAGCTCAAAAATATAGAATTTTTCATTTACCACCGGTGAATTATCAACTTACCCCCGAATTCAACTACACTCCATCAAGAAAAATGCACTACAAAATATAGGTTCGTAATAAAAGCACTCAACATCGAAGTTGAATTCGGGAGTAACCGATAGTTTAATCCCAACGCTTCCCTCACATTGGACCGGCTATATTACCGTGAACGATGTTGACCACGTCGCTATCAACGCCAAAAATCTCGGCTGTGAAATTCTATTTGGCCCTGAAGATATACCCGAAGTAGGCCGGTGTTGTTGGATAAAAGATCCACAAGGCGCCATCCTTGCAGCGATTTAAAGCGCTAAGACAGCAAAAGGTTTAAGCATGATACTCACTGACGACACGAGTCATTCGCACAACCTGATACAGATACGCTGACCCATGTATAGAATAAGTTATCACTCAGGGGTGACTTAGAGTGAAATACGTTATTTTCTCGTATTGCCGAGATTTTATAATCACTAAAACAAATAATCCCTGGAAACATTAGGGGTATTCGCTAGAATGTTCTTAATTATAGCCTTTATTCCCTATTTTATGCATTGGAGCCTTGATATTAATGCTGACCCAGCTATCGCAACTCAGACACTCTTTTTTTGCCCTCCCAAGGTACCTGCGAGTCATTATTTATCTTTCCGCTGTCTACCTCAGCTATGTCTGCACATTAGGGTTACTCATCCCCTATGCGATAACGGTGCTAGCACCAGAAAAACTCTCAACCCTACTCGGTCGCCCTGTCACTCTCAGTGAGATACGCATCAACCCCTTTAATTTCAGCGTTAACATTGATCAGCTTGCCATTAAAGAAAAAGATGAAACCCCTTTTGCTGGTGTCGCGCAAGTCCAATTTGAAGTCGACTTTTGGCAATCAGTATTTAATCGAGCTGCGGTTATCGAGAATATAGACATACAAGCGCCCTACGCCCATATCATCCGCCTGGAGAAAAAAGGTAAAGCAGGATTCAACTTCGACGATATTCTACTGACCTTGAACAACAATTCACCCGCTAACACAAATGTCACGCCCGAAGCTGACAGTGCACCACTGCGAATTCTGCTCAGCCAATTGGTGATGAATGCAGGGCGAGTTAACTTCGATGATAAAATAACCCATGCTCAAATCAATTACCCGAACATCAATCTAAAACTCAGTCACCTTGATACCGCCTATTTAATGTCAGCGGCGGCGACACCTATAATGCCAACCGTAAAAACGAACAAAACGGCTGACAATACGCCACCCAACACCTTATTGGCATCTGAATCCCCAATTGCGCCTATCAAGCACAATCATTATGCGATACAACTCACCGATGCTCATGCTGGTAACGTCAGTTTGCAAGGACAATTCCAACTGTTCCCATTAAAAGTCGATGGCGATGTCCAATTAGCTAAACTGAAATTGGCACCACTGTGGCGATTTATCGACGATCAATTTAACCCCACTCTCACCGATGGCGAAATCAGCGTTAGCACTCAATATCACGTTGAACTTGCCAATAATGGAGAATTACAAGTTATCAGCAATAATGGCCAATTTATTGTTGAAAAAATTAATTTTAACGACCAAAACCGCTCAGTGGTCACGCTACCTATCTTCGCCCTCGATGGGATTTCGGTAAACCTAAAGCAGCAGCAAGTGCATATCAATAAGCTTCACAGTGACGGCCTAACAGTAAATGCCATTTTGAATAACGATGGGCTCGATTTAGCGAGCTTGTTCACTCCTAAATCGGCAAAAAACACCCCTACAACGACGCAGTCTCCCGTCGCTACAACAATAAATACAGCACGAATTGAACATAACAATACGCAACCACATACTGAAGCTGTTCAAGAACTGACTGTAGATGTCACTCCTGAGGTCACGCTTCAACAACCACCCATTAAGCAAACGCCAAACTCCGCCTCAAAAGATATCTGGTCAGTGCAACTCGACGCACTCAAAATTGAAAATTATGACTTTAATGTACAAGAACAAAAGCTAACAGCGATACCGCAGCAATGGCGTGTGTACCCGCTTAATTTTTCAACAAAAGCAATAACAAGTTCGTTCAGCTCCCCGATTGAATATGAGCTGCAATTCAGCCTCAACGATAAAGGCACTTTGCGTTCTGAAGGCCAAGTCGATATTACCCGCGAAACGATAGATGCCAATATTCAACTCGATAAACTGGCGTTAACTCAGTTTCAGCACTATCTTACCCCTTACATTAATATTCAGCTCAAAAGTGGCCTATTAAGCACAAAAGGCAAGCTCACTGCCGATGCTAAGGGTAACGCCATTTACGGTGGCAGTGTTGAGCTCGATGACTTAACCATTCATGACAACTTGCGTAATGCCCCACTGGTAAAATGGCAAAAAATGCACATTAACCAGCTGGATTTTGACCAACGAAAAAACGACATCAACATCGATCACTTAGCATTATACCAACCCTATGCCAAAGTGATGATCGCCAAAGATAGAACCACCAATATTAGTGATCTTATTGTCAAAGCGCCTATTGCTGCGGCAAACAAGACTCCATCGAAAAACAGCGCGACAGCCGGCGTGAAACCAACCAAGCCTGGGCTGCAAACAGCAAGTCAGACGCCGACACCCGAGTTAAATCTTAATATCAAAAAAATTAGCTTTAGCCAAGGTTCAGCTTACTTTGCCGACAACTCACTGACGCCAAATTTTGCTTCAGGGATTGAGCAACTTGAAGGGAATATCACTCATCTGTCATCAAAGCCAGGCACTAAAGCCTCTGTAGACATTAAAGGAAAGATAGATAAATACGCCCCAGTGACGCTAAAAGGCGATATAAACCCTTTACTCGACATGCCATATTTGGATCTACATTTAATCTTTAAAAATGTTGAATTAACCTCAGTTAATCCTTACTCAGGCACTTATGCAGGTTACTACATCGATAAGGGGCAGTTATCACTATCGCTCAACTATAAGCTAGATCAAAACAAGCTCAAGGGCAGTAACCATCTGGTCATAAACCAACTAAAACTAGGTAAACGCAGTGATAGTGAACTGGCCACTAGCTTGCCTATCACCCTTGCCATTGCACTATTGCAAGATCGTCACGGCGTAATCGATTTAGGTATGGAGGTTTCAGGCGACTTGGACTCACCCAGCTTTAGTGTGGGCAGCATCATAATGA